>JACDEG010000501.1 GCA_013816505.1 Pyrinomonadaceae bacterium
GCCGTTCAAGGGCCAGCTCGATGATTTGCGAATTTATAATCGCGCCCTGAGTGAAGACGAGATCGGGCAGCTTGCGATTCACTACCCGGTGCGGAACATTCTTTCTGGCGTTACCGGCAAGCGCACTAAAGATGAGGCCACGCGCGTCCGCGATTATTTTCTGACGTACGCCGCGCCCGAACGCCTCCGCACGCTACACGCCGAATTGAAAGTTCTGATGAAGCAGCGTGAGGAGTTGGAGAAGGCCATCCCGACCGCGATGGTGATGGCCGAAATGGAGAAGCCGCGCGAGACATTCGTGCTGGCGCGCGGCGACTATCGCAACAAGACCGAGCGCGTCGGGGCCGGTGTGCCCGCTGTGCTGCCGCCGCTGGCGGAGGGTGTCGCGCCGAACCGCCTCGTGCTCGCGAAGTGGTTAGTTGACCCTGCGCATCCGCTGACGGCGCGCGTCGCGGTGAATCGCTATTGGGAAATGTATTTCGGCCACGGGATCGTCAAGACGGCTGAAGACTTCGGCACGCGCGGCGAGACTCCGACGCATCCGGAATTGCTCGACTGGTTGGCAACCGAGTTCGTCCGCACGAAGTGGGATGTGCGCGCGATGCAGCGTCTGATCGTCACCTCGGCGGCGTACCGCCAGTCGTCGAAGCTCGCGCCGGGGCTTCACGAGAAGGACCCGGAGAACCGTCTGCTGGCGCGCGGCCCGCGCTTTCGTCTGCCCGCCGAGATGGTGCGCGACAACGCGCTCGCCGCGAGCGGACTGCTCAACGACCGCGTCGGCGGGCCGAGCGTCTTCCCGTATCAACCGGAAGGGTTATGGGAAGAGTTAGCGTTCGGCGACGGCTTCTCGGCCCAATCCTACACGCCGAGCACGGGCCGCGACCTGCACCGCCGCAGCATGTACACATTCTGGAAACGCACCTCGCCGCCGCCCGCGCTGACCACGTTCGATGCTCCTGACCGCGAGAAATGCACCGTCCGCCGCGCGCTGACGAACACGCCGCTGCAAGCCCTCGTACTTTTGAACGACCCGACATACATCGAGGCGGCGCGCGCGCTCGCCGAACGCACGTTGCGTGAAGGCGGCGAAAATTCCGCCGCACGCCTCGCCTACGCCTTCCGCCTCGCGACGGCGCGCCAGCCTTCCGTCGAAGAGGCGCGCGTACTGAATAATCTGCTGCGGCAACAAACGGCCAACTACCGCCGCGACAAGAAGGCAGTGAGCGAACTGTTGCACATCGGCGAATCACCCATCGATCCGAAACTCGCCGCCGCCGAACTCGCCGCATGGACGACGGTCGCGAGCGCGATCTTGAATCTGGACGAGACGATCACGAAGGAGTAAGTGTCTGTTAGCGGTTAATAATAACGGACGAGAAAAGGTGAGCAAGTTTCTTCGATGGGTCGTGGCGAGTGCGGTGGTATCAGCATAGAAATTTAAGCGCATGGACACATTAGCCGAGATTCAAAAACTGTGCGAGCAGATCACCCGCGACTTTCACCCGGAGCGAATCATTCTGTTCGGGTCGCACGCCTACGGAACGCCGACGCTGGATTCAGATGTTGATCTATTGGTGGTGATGCCGTTTGAGGGAAGACACACGCAGCAGACGATAAAAATCCGCAGCCGGATTGATACCCCGCTCCCGCTGACTTGCTCGTCCGCACGCCGGAGCAAATTTCAGAACGGCTGGCGATGGGCGATTTCTTCGTGCGCGAAATTATTGAGATGGGCAAGGTAGTATATGAAGCCGATTACGCAGGAGTGGATCGGTAAGGCTGAGGGCGACTACGATGTAACCCATCGCGAAGTCCGCGCCCGCAAAAGCCCGAGCTACGATGCAGCTTGCTTCCGCCGCACCATCCGGCAATCTTTCGGGTTGTCGGTATAATCTAAAGCCATGAGTTTCAAATTAGGAGTGACAAGATGTGCCTCGAACGAGAACTGGAATTTATGTCGACGCGGCGGCAACTGTGAGTACGTCAGACTCGAAGCGATCAATAACACGTCATCTTTAAGCAGGCGAGTCAGAAAGAAGAGATGCGATGTCCGCTACGGATTTTCAAGAGATACTTTCGTCTCCCACGCTAACGTACCAGGAAGGTTTGGCGTTTTTCATGGGCACCGGGTTGCTGAATAATACTCTTCGCCGAGTCACATCTGATTTGGAGCGCCTCGGGATCAGTCATAGTGTGATCGGCGCGGTGGCTCTCAATCAACATGGCTATCGGCGGTTCACCGAGGACATCGACCTGCTGTTTACCAAAGAAGGGCTGAAAGAGTTTCAGGATAAACTTGTCGGGCTGGGTTACCGTCCCGCGTTCGAAGGAGCGAAAAGAAGGTTCCGCACGACACAGGAAAATGTGACGATTGAAATTATCACCGCGGGCGAATATCCGGGGGATGGTCTTCCTAAGCCTGTCGTTTTCCCTGACCCTGACGATAACTACATTTTGATTGACGGAATCAAAACGATCACGCTTGAAAAGCTGATTGAACTCAAACTTGCATCCGGGATGAGCGCGTTAGATCGTTTGAAAGACCTGGCGGATGTTCAAGAGTTAATCAAAGTCAAAGACCTGGCGGCAGATTTCGCCCAACAGTTGGACTCTTCAGTTCGAGACAGATTCATCGAACTCTATCAGGCGGTGGCACAAGCCAGAGAACGAGAGCGCGGGACGCTCACGGAGTAAACCATTATGAGCCTCGAACGAGAACTGGAATTGATGTTGACGCGGCGGCAACTGTTCGGCCTCGCCAGTCAGGGCATCGGCGTCGCGGCGCTGGCGTCGTTGATCGGGCCGGAGGTCACAGCCCAAGTGGGGCATGCGACCAGCACTGCCGCGCGTCCTGAAGATTCGTCGCGCCCGGCGAACGCGAAGTTGCCGCACTTCGCGGGAAAGGCGAAGCGCGTCATCTACCTGCACCAGTCTGGAGCGCCGTCGCAGATCGACATGTTCGACTACAAACCGGCGCTCCAGAAATACCACGGCACGGAACTGCCCGACTCTGTACGCGACGGCCAGCGCATCACCGGCATGACTTCGGGGCAGAGTTCGTTCCCGGTCGTCAACTCGATCTTCAAATTCGCACAGCACGGAAAGACGGGGACGTGGCTGAGCGAGCTTTTGCCGCACACTGCGAAGATCGTCGACGACATCACGATCATCAAAACGGTCAACACTGACGCAATCAATCACGACCCGGCGATCACGTTCATTCAGAGCGGAAGCCAGCAACCGGGCCGTCCGAGCATGGGCGCTTGGGTCAGCTATGGCCTCGGCAGTGTCAACCAGAACCTGCCCGCGTTCGTTGTGCTGCTGTCGCAGGCGAACGCGCTCAACACCGACCAGCCGCTTTTTTCGCGTCTGTGGGGCAGCGGCTTTCTGCCCAGTAATCATCAGGGCGTGCGCTTCCGCGCGGGCGGCGATCCCGTCCTCTACCTCGCCGACCCGCCGGGCATCAATCGCACGACGCGCCGCCAGATGCTCGACGCGGTGGCGCGCTTGAACAAGATCAAACTGGATGCTTACGGCGACCCGGAAATCGAGACGCGCATTTCGCAGTACGAAATGGCGTACCGCATGCAGACCTCGGTGCCGGATTTGATGGACTTGTCGAAAGAACCGGAGAGCGTCTTCGAGATGTACGGTCCCGACTCGCGCCGGCCCGGTACGTTCGCCGCGAACTGCCTGTTGGCGCGTCGGCTCGCCGAGCGCGACGTGCGCTTCGTGCAGCTTTACCATCGCGGTTGGGATCAGCACAACGACCTGCCGCGCGATTTGGCGTTGCAGTGCAAGGGGACGGATCAAGCTTCGGCGGCGCTGATCCAGGATTTGAAGCAGCGCGGGATGCTCGATGACACGCTGGTGATTTGGGGCGGCGAGTTCGGGCGGACGGTCTACTGTCAGGGGAAGCTGACCGACAACAACTACGGGCGCGATCATCACCCGCGCTGTTTCTCGGTGTGGCTCGCGGGCGGCGGCATCCGTGCCGGCTTTACACTGGGTGAAACCGACGACTACAGCTACAACGTCGTCTCGGACCCGGTACATGTCCACGACCTACAGGCGACGATTCTGCATCTGCTCGGCGTCGATCATCAGCGACTGACGTTCAATTTTCAGGGGCGCGATTTCCGCCTGACCGACGTGCATGGCGAGATCGTCTCGAAGATACTAACCTGAGCGAAAGAGCCGTTGAAGATTCTTCTTTGAAGGTTAAAGAATTGACAGACTCGATCCGGCGCTTCTCAAGCAGAGTCGATGATTACATCAAGTACCGCCCGACCTACCCACCAGCGGTCGTTCGTCTGTTGGCGGACGAATGCCGTCTGACGACTGATTCAATCATCGCCGATGTCGGTTCAGGGACCGGGATTCTGAGCGAGATGTGGCTGCGCCACGGCAGCCGCGTCTTCGGAATCGAACCGAACCGCGAGATGCGCGCGGCAGCCGAGCGCCTGCTGCAAAATTACGCGCACTTCGCAAGCGTCGACGCGACCGCCGAGACGACCACGCTCGCCGACCGCAGCGTGGATTTCGTCACCGCCGGGCAGGCGTTCCACTGGTTCGACGCCGAGCGGGCGCGCCGCGAATTCGCGCGCATCCTGAAACCCGACGGATGGGTCGTGCTGATGTGGAACGAGCGGCGCACCGACACGACACCATTCCTCGTCGCATACGAAGAGTTACTGCAAACCTTCGGCACCGACTACCGCGA
>JACDEG010000502.1 GCA_013816505.1 Pyrinomonadaceae bacterium
CCGAATTGCAGATAAGAATAAGGTTTTGTTTAGCGGCGGGCTACGCCCGCCGGTGCAACTTGAGACGGCGGGCAGAGCCCGCCTCTAAACGGGCGTTGAAGAGGTCGCATCCAGTTGCAAATCGCTATAAGTAAATCACTGCGAGTCGGTTTCTCGCCCACGCAGAGTTTCGTTATGAAGTGGTGTTGGGGATTGGGGTTTGATTCAGGGTGGCCTATCTTCTGTTAAAAAAGTCCACGGTGCGTAACAGCGAGAATCTGCTCTCGCACCGTGGGGGGCAAGCGTCCGGCAGGAGGTGAAAGCGGACGCGCAACTTAAGAAACAGAGAGAAGGTCGGAACTCTTCGGAGGTAATTCAACTCCCAAAGGTGGAACTCAGGCTTCTGAAGAACCGAAGACTAGCGGGCCGAGGTATCTATAGAAGAGTATCAATCGCTGCCCGGTTCCACATTTGCGCGCACCTCCACATACGTCAGTCGACCAACCGACCTTGAGCCGCTGCGCTAAATGGATTCCTTATACTCTTCCAGGTTCGCTTGTATTTTGACAAAGAGGCGGGACTTGAGCCGATGGGATTTCGCTTCCTCAATGGGAATTGGTTGCCACTCACCAGGGATCAAAACTTGTGAATCGATGAAGGCGTCGAGGGCCTCCTGTAGTTCGTCGAACGTGATCTTTCCTTTAATGGCAATGACCTCGTCGATGATCCACGTCATCCCGTCCCCGGTCATGCGGTGTTCATCGTTGATAATGGCCGACCTCTCCCGAAGAGTGCTTAACACTTGCACAAAGGACTCACCCGAAGAGAGCACGAGTTTCCAATATCGGTTCTGAAAGTTTTTAACGTTTGAGATTCGCGCGGGAGTCATCCGCAAGTCTTTCCGCTTGACGTAGGAAGCGGCCATGATCTGACAGAAAGTATCCGGCGGCATGTAGCTGTCATTCGTTCCGTCTTCGCCGACGCCGTGCGCGATGTAATAGCCCGGCAACTCGCGCAGCAGCCGGCGGATCATGAACACGGGCCGGTGGGTCAGTCCGTCGGGGAGTTTTTCGATGCCCTTGGATATTTTGCGGTCTTCAAAGTAGCTGAGCGCGCGGCGAAACTCCTTCACATCAGACCGCGCCTCCCGCATCAGGTGCTTGATCTGATCGGGCGTAAAGCCGATGCGCCACAGCATGCGCCAATCTCTCTCTGTCTCGAAGGAGTGGTCGTATTCACTCAGGCACTCGTGGCTTTTGAATAGACGCAGGTTTTCCTTCTTTCCTGTCACGACAAAGCTCACCGCCTGCGCAAATACCTGGACGAGCACGCGTGCCCAATAACGCTGCTCGGTCAGCGAAGCCGAGAATCGATCAACATCTTCGTAGCGATACTTGTCGTGCTTGGCGGCGAACTGTCGTATCGAGCCATAATCTAAAATCGCCCCGCTGGCAAGCATGTTGTCGCCGTCCCACGCCAGCCAGTTGAAGATGTACTCCTCTTCGAGCACGGCTGACATCTTGCCGTAGGATCGGGCGATGTAACCGAGCGCCTTCAGATATCTTTCGTCGTCGGCGGCGGGGAGTTTCCAGAATCCATTCTTCACTTGCCGCCGGATGAAGTAATCGAGCGAAGCTTTCAGTTCCTTGTGCCGCCCTTGTTTCAGATAGCGGAAGATGTGCGCGGGCCTGATTAAGTTGGGAGCGGTACGCACGCCGATGGCCGTCCCGTCGCGATAGCTGATGACGGCGAGGGTACGCTCGGTAGGGATGCTCTGCCGGTAAAATATCTCGGACATGACGGCGGTCGCCAACATCTCTTCCAGGTCGGCCAGCCCGGATGAATAGCCATAGGTGTTGTCACCCGTTTTGACGGGGCCGTCGGCCTCCTGCGCGCCGGGACTGAGGACGGTTGCGCCCGTTCCACGACTGGAAACATCGAAGGTCAGATTCTTCGACTTAACGTAACCGTTCCAGATGCTTCTGCCGTCCCCGGAATTTTTGCCCTGTTTGTTTTTGTGCTGCATTTGCAGGTAGCGCGTCGCCATGTAAAGGCGCGGCTCCGCGGCGCCTTCCGGAGGGTGCTTCTTCCGCCGACTTAAATCGTACTCGTTGATGATTCGTAGCGAAAAGGTTTCGAGGATGGCGGTTACGAGTTGTTCGTTGATTCGCGCGGGATGGTCTTCGGGAATCAGTTCCATCTCCCTCGCCAGTGGGAAATTGAAGTAAATAACGTGTCCGTGCGGGCGGTGGTACGCACGATAATCTATAAAAGCGTCCGGGCTTACTTCTCGCCACGGGTGCGAGCCATCAAGTCCTTTGAATCTTTCGTACATCTCAGGCATACGTCGCGAGAAGGGACGCACAGCAACTGATCACGCTGACATTGTGGAAAAAGCGGGGGACGTGTCAATAAAACAAACGACTCGGAGAGCGGAGATAGAATTTGCGCGGCGTCTACATCGCACTAATTGATGACCGCCCGTGACGCAACCGAATTTGACTTCAGCGCCGCCGGCCTTTAATAGCCGCGCAACTGTTCGCGGTAGCCGTCGAAGTTGCGGCGCATCTCGCCGAGGCTGTCACCGCCGAACTTTTCGCGCATCGCCGAGGCCAACACCAGCGCGACCATCGACTCCGCGATGACGCCCGCCGCCGGAACCGCCGTCACGTCGGAACGCTCAAAGGCCGCCGCTTCTTCCTCTTTGGTGTCGATGTCGACTGAGCGCAGCGCGCGGCGCAATGTCGAGATGGGTTTGAGATGCCCACGCACGCGCAGTTCTTCGCCGTTCGTGATGCCGCCTTCGAGTCCGCCCGCGCGGTTGGTGTGGCGTGTGAACTGTCGGCCCGTTTCGTCGTAACCAATCTCGTCATGCACTTCGGAGCCGGGCAGGCTGCTCGCTCGCACACCCGCGCCAATCGCCACGGCCTTGACCGCCGGGATCGACATCACGGCTTGCGCGAGCCGTCCGTCGAGCTTCGTGTCCCACGACGTATGCGAGCCGAGACCAGGCACGACGCCCCGTGCCACGACTTCAAAAATTCCGCCAAGCGTGTCGCCCGCGCGCTTCTTCTCGTCGACGAGAGCGACCATCAGTGCCTGCGCTTCCATGTCCGTGCATCGTAGCGGCGCGTCGTCCGCGATGGACGTGATCTGCTCCCATGTTACTTCGAGCGGCACATCGGGCAGACCGCCGAGTTGGATGACGTGACTCTTGACCTCGACGCCGAACGCGACGAGTAATTGCTTTGCCAACGCGCCGCACGCGACCCGCGCTGCCGTTTCGCGCGCCGACGCACGCTCAAGTATGTCGCGCATGTCGCGCGTGTCGTACTTCTGCCCGCCAGCAAGGTCGGCGTGGCCTGGGCGCGGGCGTTTGACGCGACGGGATTTTTCGGGAGGCACGTCACGCGGTTCGGCGTTCATCACTTCCGTCCAATTCGCCCAGTCTTTATTCTCGACCATCAGCGTGATCGGAGAGCCGAGCGTCAGGCCGTGACGCACGCCGCTCAAGATTTCCGCACGGTCGCGCTCGATCTTCATCCGCCCGCCGCGCCCATAACCCCACTGCCGCCGTTCAAGCTCGTGATTGATAAACTCCTGATCGACGGGCAGACCGGCGGGCATGCCTTCGAGAATCGCGACGAGCGCGCGGCCATGTGATTCGCCGGCAGTAGTGAAACGAAACATACTGGATGTTTGATTTGCAATTGCCGATTTGCGATTTGAAGAATCACTAAATCTCTGTGTTTCTGTTGATCGCAAATCTAAAATCTAAAATCGCAAATTCCTTTCAGGACATCGTCAGTTCGCGCTCGCGCAGATATTTGACGCGGTCGCGGAGTTCGGCGGCGCGCTCGAATTCCATGTTCTTCGCGGCGGCGCGCATCTCCGCATCGAGGCGCGCGATGGTCGCGTCGATGTTGTCGCGCGTGTACTCTTCGAAGGCATCAAGTTCGAGCGGCACCTTGAAGTAATCGGCCTCGTACGCCGTGACGAGCGTGGCTTCGATTGACTTGATGATCGTCCGCGGCGTGATGCCGTGCTCAGCGTTATACTCCTGCTGAATCTTGCGGCGGCGTTCGGTTTCGCCAATCGCACGGCGCATCGAGTCGGTGACGCGGTCGGCGTAAAGGAGCGCCCGGCCGTTGACGTTGCGCGCCGCGCGCCCCATTGTCTGAATCAACGACGATTCCGAACGCAGGAACCCTTCCTTGTCGGCGTCGAGAATCGCGACCAGCGAGACTTCCGGCAAGTCGAGACCCTCGCGCAGAAGATTGATCCCAACCAAAACGTCAAACTCGCCGCGCCGCAGGTCACGAAGAATCTTGATGCGCTCCAGCGTCTCGATGTCAGAATGCAGGTAGCGCACGCGCACGCCGACTTCGCTGAAATACTCGGTCAAATCTTCGGCCATCTTCTTGGTCAGTGTTGTGACCAGCACGCGCTCATTCCGTTCGGCACGCACGCGACACTCCTCGAGAAGATCGTCGATCTGCCCGCGCACAGGCCGCACCTCGACCTCCGGGTCGGTGAGGCCGGTCGGGCGGATGATCTGCTCGACCACCTCGCCGCCGGTCTTAGTCAATTCGTACGGGCCGGGCGTGGCCGAGACGTAGATCGTCTGACCGATGCGCGCGTTGAATTCGTCGAAGTTGAGCGGGCGGTTGTCGAGCGCCGACGGTAGGCGGAAGCCGTACTCGACAAGCGTGCGCTTGCGTGACTGG
>JACDEG010000503.1 GCA_013816505.1 Pyrinomonadaceae bacterium
GGATCGCGGCTCTTCGGAGAGTGCTTACCGCTACACGGCGCTACCGCCCGGCTCGATCTTCGGCGGGTTGATGCTCACCGCCGAGCCGATCCGCTACGAACGCATCGTCACAGAGGCGTTGCGGCCCGTGCTGGTCGGCCTGCTGCCGAGTGTCGACCCGAAGAACGTCGGAAGCGCACTGACCGTCTACGCCGGCTCGGTGCCTTTAGCCACGGTGCGTGTCGACAGTAACGAAGACAACACTAACATGCCGGCGGCGGACAACCCCGTGCGCACAACGCCGGCCGGTGAAAACGAACCCACTAAAAAGCGCAAAGAGAAGCGCCGCAAGTATGACTAACGAGTGCGACTAACAGCTACGACCAAACGGTTACTTATCGAGCCGAGACTCGACGACACCGCGCTTAATGGATGCTGTCTGCCGTTTTCGTCTTTCTCGGAACGGCGGCGGCATTGTCACTTTCTCTGGGGTAACAAATAAGTGAGTCGATGCTCCTTCGACACCGACGTGAACCCCCAACTTTCGAGTTCGGGGGTTCAGTCGCAGAGAGGGGCAGTTAAACAATATTTGCCCTTGAAGAAAGTGTGCACCTCAATGACCGCATACTCAAAAAGCATTCTGTTATTCGCGCTGAATTTGTTGGATGCTCAGTTGACAGTGATCTGGGTGAGCGGCGGCTGGGCGACGGAAGGCAATGCCTTGATGGCACGCCTGATGGAAGCTGGCTACGAACCCTTTCTGTTCACCAAGCTGTGCGTCGGCGCGCTGGTGGCTCACATGCTCTATCGTTGGTCGTACCTGACGCTGGCGCGGCGCGGCTTAAACTTCGTCCTGAGTCTCTACCTGCTGTTGATGCTGGTGCATGCTGCGACCGGCATCTCGGCGCTTGGCTGGCGCACGCCTGACTCCGTCGCCGCCCTCGTCTTAAACTTGCCGACCGGATTGCTCGCGTTGCTTTCCTAAAACATTCGCCTAACCGCTCTACCTCCGCGATCACACTCGATTACTAATCTCGACTCGCGAAGCTGAATCGTGATGCCTCCGATACGTTTGATCGCGGTCTCCGTTTGATCGTGGGTCGGTTGCGCGAGTAGAATCTCTCCGCCGAATCGCCGGGCCATTGACTACAAGCGACCGGCCCCTTGACGCCGCACAACCGCACTTCCCTCGCCCGCATCTTAGCCGGTGTCGCGTACGGCTAAATAACCAAGTTCATTCACAAATTCATCCTGAGGTACAAATACATGTATCGGCTCTCCGCTCGCCAAATTCTGTCCATCGCGCTGCTCTCAGCGCTTTTCGCCGCCATCACGGTCGCCTGTTTCGACCGCTTTGGCAATCGCTTGCAGCCGGCTACCTCGGCATTCGTTGAAACGCCGGCGACGGGCATCACCGACCCTTCCGTGGCCGGCGACGAACGCAACAACATCGAGGTCTACAGAACAATCTCGCCCGGCGTCGTTTTTATCACTTCGACTGCGGCGGGCCGCAGCTTCTTCGATCAGGGCGAGCGGTCAGGCACGGGTTCCGGGTCGATCATCGACGATCAGGGCCACGTCCTGACCAATTTCCACGTCATCGAAGGCGCGCAGAGACTTTCGGTCAGCTTCGGCGGCGACAAGTCTTATCCGGCGAACGTCATCGGCACCGACCCAGACACCGACCTCGCGGTGATTAAAGTCGACGCGCCGCGTGAAGTGTTGACGGTCGTGCCGCTCGGCGATTCCGACAAGCTGATCGTCGGGCAGAAGGTGCTGGCGATTGGCAATCCGTTCGGGCTTGATCGAACGTTGACGACCGGCGTCATCAGCGGCTTGCAGCGCCCGATCCGCGCGCGCAACGGGCGCCCGATTGATGCTGCGATTCAGACCGATGCGTCGATCAACCCTGGCAACTCCGGCGGCCCGCTGCTTGATTCGCAGGGGCGCATGATCGGCATCAACTCGCAGATACTGTCGCCCGCTGGTGGTTCGGTCGGCGTCGGCTTCGCTGTGCCGGTCAACACCGCGAAGCGCGTCGTCCCGCAACTGATCCGCGATGGTGAAGTGGTGCGACCGAAACTCGGCATCAGCACTCTCACCGTGCGCGAATTGCGCGGGCAGGTGCGGGCACCGGTCGACGAGGGCGTCTTCATTTACCAAGTGACGCCGAACGGTTCCGCGGCGGCGGCGGGCTTGCGCGGGCTGGGTCAGACCGCCGACAACGATGTCGTGATCGGTGATATCATCGTCGCGATTGACGGCGAACAGGTTGCCGACCGCGATGACCTGTACCGCGCGCTTGATAAGCGAAAGGTCGGCGAAACGATCCGCGTCGAGGTGTTCCGCGACGGACGGAAGATGACGGTGCCGGTGCGCCTGCTGCCGGAAAGGCGCGGCGTCTTCCGCCGGTAACAATGCAGGTAATAATGCCGGTCACAAGGATGTCGGAAATCAATGGCGGGCGGAGCAAGTTGACCGCCCGCCATTTGACCACCGCATCTTTTTTCCAAGTGATGACCACCGAGCATTTCATCAACGACGGCAGCGGCTGGGCGTGCCGAGGTTGTTCCGCAGAGACCGAACGAGCGCGCGCACCCGCGGGGGATGCGCGCGCTCGTTTCTTTAGCGAAGGCGAAGCCGAACACCGCGAAGCCCACTTCTCAAATCCGGCCCGCGCTCGCTGGCGCGACGCCGCCCGCCACACACTCTTCTGCCCACGCTGCGGCGCCGAAGAGAAACTGATGGACGAGGACTAGCAGCGAGGACTAACAGCAACACGAACGACACGCCGCTTGCCAAGGCACGCCGAAGACTCAGCGACTACCACAACCCACATCACCCCCAAACTTCGACACCGCGTCTCCACTTCTTCATCCTTCATCCTTCATCCCTCATCCCTTCGCCCTCATCCCTTATCAGCAACTCCGCCGCCATCTTTCCCGACAACAGCACCAGCGGGATGCCGCCGCCGGGGTGGGTCGCGCCGCCCGCGAAGTACAAACCCTCGATGTCGCGCGCTTTATTGGGTGGACGCAGGAAAGCGCTCATCCGCGAGTTTGACGAGACGCCGTAGATCGAGCCGCGATGAGCGTGATAGTTGATTCGAAAATCCTCCGGCGTGATGACATGCTCATAATCAATCTCGCCGCCTAAATCCTCGATCCCATAATCTTCCAACTTGCGCACGATCAGGTCGCGGTAGGCCGGTGCTTGCGTGTTCCAGTCCGTGCGGGCGCTGGTCGCGGGCGCGTTGACGAGAATGAAAAGATTCTCGTGCCCGGCGGGGGCCTGGCTCGCGTCGGTGCGCGACGTCGCGCAAATATAGATGGTCGGGTCAGCGGCGGGACGCAATTCGTCGAACGGCGCGCGAAACTCCGCCGCATAGTCAGTGGAGAAGAAAATATTGTGGTGCGCCAAACTTTGATAGCGACGCCGCGTGCCGGCAAGGATCACGAAGCCACTGCACGAAGGCTCGATGTGCGCAAGACGCCGGTCTGTGAAGCCGCGTTGCCGCGCCGCCGGAGCGATCAGACGCCGGTAGGTTTCGACCGCGTCGGAGTTGGCGACGACCGCATCGCACCTCCGCTCTTCGCCGTTCTTCAGCACGACACCGCGCACACGCGCGCCTTCGATCAAAATCTTTTCCACCTCGGCGTTCGTCGTGACCGTCACGCCGAGCTCAGTGGCGATGCGGGCAAGAGCGCGGGGCAGTTCGTACATCCCGCCGCGCACGTACCACGCGCCGAGGCCGAACTCGACGTAAGGAATCAGCGCGAACGTGGCGGGCGTGCGGTACGGCGACGACCCGTTGTAGGTCGCGAAGCGGTTAAATAACTGCCGCAGGTGCGGCGAGCGAAAGTACCTCCCGACGTGCGCCGAGAGTGTGCGCCAGGATGAAATCACCGCGAGGTCGCGCGCATAGCGCGGGCGCAGAAGTTTCGGCAAATCGTTCAGGCTGTGCGCGAGAAACGTCCGCTCCGCGACCTCGTACTTGCGCCGCGCGTCGGCGAGAAAACGCCGGAAGCCGCCGACATCTTCGGGCGCGATGCGGCGTATCTCGTTCTCGGTTCTACTGAGGTCGGTCGAAGCGTCGAGCGTCGCGCCGTCAGGCCACAGGTAGCGGCAGATCGGGTCGAGCGGTTCGATGTGCAGGTAGTCTTCGACACGGCGGTTCGCATCCGCGAACAAATCTTCGACGACATGACGCATCGTCAATAGCGATGCGCCGGTATCGAACGAATAGCCGACGGCCCGGTGGATGTTGACCTTCCCGCCGGGCGTCGCATTCTTCTCTAACACCTCAACGCACACGCCGCGCGCCGCCAGCCGTATCGCCGCCGCCAAGCCGCCCAACCCCGCGCCGATGACGATGACCGATATCGTGCCCAAAGTAATGATTGAGGTGAGACTGAATGAATAAGTTAGTGAATGAATGGCCGAACGAATAACTAATTTGTGGTTGAGACTGCTGAAGATTCCACTTTACATAGATTACGACAAAGTGTGATTATCCCGACCCGCTCTGGATAACACTCTTTTTAGCGCGTAATGCGGAACAGTCAGGATCATAAGCCTAAACGAGTGTGATGCGGAAGTAGAGTAGATAATGCATAAGGCTCAATAGCCGATTCAGGGAGTTACGCGAGTAACAGCGCGAGAAGTGATCCCAAGAGTGCTTTCCCGCGTTTGCGCACGTTATGCACGAATTCAAAGAAGCCTAGAT
>JACDEG010000076.1 GCA_013816505.1 Pyrinomonadaceae bacterium
GTGCAGTACACCGCGCCACCGTTCGCGCCCTGCCCGGTAATCGCGACGATTCACGATCTGTCGTTCGAGCACTTGCCGGAAACATTCACGCGCCGCAGCCGCATCCAACTCCGCCTCACCGTGCGCCGGACGGCGCGCCGCGCCGCGCACATCATCGTCCCCTCAGAGTTCACACGCCGCGACATCATCGACACCTACGGGGTCACGCCGGAGCGCGTCAGCGTCATCCCGCTCGCCGCTGCGCCGCACTTCGCGCCGGTTAGCGACCGTGAGGAATTGGCGCGCGTGCGTCAACGCTACCGGATTGAGGGCGACTACATTCTGGCGGTCGGCTCGATCCAGCCGCGTAAGAATCTCGCCCGCTTAATCCGCGCATACGCCAGCTTGCGGCGCGAGCGCACAGCCGTTAAGCTGCCGCAATTGGTCATTGTTGGAAAGCGCGCCTGGCTCTATGGCGAGACGCTCCGCGCGGTCGAGGAGGCAGGGGTTGGCGAGCACGCGCGCTTTCCGGGTTACGTCCCGATGGAGGATTTGCCGGCACTGTACGCGGGCGCGATGTGCTTTGTTTACCCGTCATACTACGAAGGGTTCGGCCTCCCGCCGCTCGAAGCGATGCGATGCGGCGCGCCGGTCATCACGGGCGACCGGACGAGTTTGCCGGAGGTCGTCGGCGACGCCGGTTTGATGTTCGACCCGCTCGACGAAAAAGCTCTTGCGGCCGCACTCTCACGGCTGATCGACAGCGCGGAGTTACGCGCTGAACTGAGTGCAAAGGGATTGAAGCGTGCGGCTCAATTCGACTGGCGCGACAACGCACGCTTGACTTTGAAGGTCTACAACCAAATCAAGGGAGAAAGGGTGCGGGATGATGCGTAGTAGTGGCGGGCCGTCAATCGGGAACAGGCGACGGCCCGGCGCCACTCGTCCCTTATCTGTTGAGCGATGCGGATAGCGATTTTGGGAACACGGGGAGTGCCGGCCAGTTACGGCGGCTTTGAAACTTTCGCCGAACAACTCTCGACGCGGCTCGTCGCGCGCGGCCACGACGTGACCGTCTACTGCCGCTCGCACTACGTCTCGCCGCGGCAACTCGAATACCGGGGCGTACGCCTCAAAGTCCTGCCGACGATCCGGCACAAATACCTCGACACGGTAGTGCATACTTTCCTTTCGGCGTTGCATGCGGCGACGGCCCGCGAGTCTTACGATGCGGCGTTGGTGTGCAACGCGGCGAACGCCTTCACCACACCGATTCTGCGGCTCGCGGGCACGCCCGTCGCGATCAACGTCGACGGCCTCGAACACAAACGCCAAAAGTGGAACTGGCTCGGCCGTCGCTATTACCTGCTCGCCGAACGGCTCGCGGTCTGGCTGCCGGACGAGACGGTGACGGACGCGCTGGTCATTCAGGACTACTATCGCGCACGCTACAATGCGCCTTCGACGATGATCGCTTACGGAGCCGAGGTCGAGCGCCGCGCCGACCGCGCCGCCATTCGGCAGTGGGGCGTCGAGCCGAACCGCTACGTGCTCTACGTTTCGCGGCTCGAGCCGGAGAACAACGCCGCGATGGTGATCGAGGCGTTCAAGCGCGTACGCACCCCGCATCAGCTGTTGATCGTCGGCGACGCCCCGTACGCGCACGACTACATCAAAGAGTTGCGCGCGAGCGCGGCGCGTGACAAAAGGATCGTCTTCACCGGGTTCGTCTTCGGCGACGCCTACCGCGCGCTACAGCAGAACGCCTACTGCTACGTCCACGCGACCGAGGTCGGCGGCACGCACCCGGCGCTGGTCGAGGCGATGGGCTATGGCAACTGCGTGCTGACGCTCGCCGCGCCGGAGAACGTCGAGGTGGTCGGCGAGGCGGGCATCCACTACACGGACGCAAAGGATTTAGAGGTGAAGCTTCAGCGCGTGCTGACGAATGGGGCGATTGTTGATGCTTACCGGCACCGCGCTCAACTGCGCGTGCGTCAACACTATGACTGGGAGCATGTCGTCGACAAATACGAAAACCTGTTCGCGAGAATGGCGCACCTTCCTCTGCCGCACACCGCCCCGCGGGAGAATGAAGGCAGGAAGGTGGAGGTCAAAGCGGCAGCTGCCTCAATGCGCGAGTCGTAGGATGATAGGTAGCACATGTCTGCCACTGATGCGGCGTGAAAGTGTGCGGTAGAAGCGAAGTGATCGAGCAACCCAAAGAGATAAAGCAGGGTGACGAGGAGCAAGGTCCCCGGCCACGCGGCGCCTTCTTCATGGCACCGGCTCAGGCATCCTACACGCCCACGCTGCACCGTGATGAAATAAACTCCCGCGCGCTTGTCATCGACACGGAGACGACCGGACGCGGAGCCACTGCCGAGATCATCGAAGTCGCCGTCTGCACGCTCGATGGGGAACTGATCTTCGAGAGTCTGGTGCGTCCAATGTCGTCAGTACCGCGTGCCGCCGCACGCATCCACGGATTGACGACCGAGTCGCTGACTTCGGCTCCCATCTGGGATGAAGTCTGGCGACGGCTTGAGCCGATGGTGAGTGCGCGCACGCTGATCGCCTACAATGCGCCGTTCGATGCCCGGATGCTCGATGTGATGTGCGCCGGCTATCGCTTGCCGCGCCCGGTGGTGCGTTGGCGGTGTGCGATGCGCTTCGTCAAAGAGCATTTCGGGCTGCGACGCGCGCCGACGCTCACAGAAGCTTGCCAACGCTTCGGAATCGAGCCGGGGACGCACCGCGCCGCGAGCGATGCGCGGGCGACCGCGGCTTTGTTGCAGCGAATACTCAAGAGCAGCCCGAAAGGGTAGAGGCGGAGCAAAACTCTGTGATCTACACACTTGATACCCGGCCCTGCTCTGCCACACCGACTCACCTTCGAGGCTTGATTCCTGAAGCACAACTCTTCGGCCTTCAAGAGGTGCTACTACAGCTACTTGACGAAGTTTACGCTGCCTTTCTTAACTGACCTGTACTCTCTACTTCAGTGATTTGACGTCCGCCGGGCGGGCGAAGAGCGTTTCGGGGACGGGCGCGTTCATCTCGATCTTCTGAAAGTTGATGCGCCCGGTCTGGACGCCCGCGCGGAAGTTGTCGATAACGAATGGCAGGGTGACGCCGCCGATGTTCAGGTACTGTGCGAAGCGGTCTTCCTGGTTGACATCTTCGCCGGCCTCGTTCTGCCGTTTGTAGATCGTCTTCGCGGGTAGGCCGTCAGACCCGCTAAACTCGAACTCGACCGTGAAACCATCCGGGTAGGTGAGGCGAACGACTTCGTTGCGCCGCCCGACTCCCGCCTCGCGCCGCCCGACATAGCTGAGCGCCGCTTCTTCTTTGCGCCACCACCCGCGCAGGACGTTGTCGGGACTGGTGCGCATCGCGGTCTGAAAATCTTTGGCCTGTTCCGGCTTCATGTCGGCCAGCGTCTTCGTCGCGCCGTCGTACACCCAGCCTTTGTCGCCCGTGTTGGTCTGAATCACCTTGATGCCCTGACCGCGAAACTCCGTCCGCTCGCGGTCGGGAAAAACGAGGTAGTCAACGAACGTGCGCGGCAGCGTCGACTGTCCGTCCTGGAAGGAAGTGTAAAGGCCGCGCGAGACGACCGCGCGCACGCCGAGGTACGCCTGCCCCCCCTGCGCCTCGATGGCGCGTTTCAAAATCTGTTCGGCCTTGGCGGTATTGGCCGGTGTGGCGGTCGAGGTGGTGGCCGAAGTAGTCGCCGGAGCCTTTCCGCCCACGCCACCCTCTGGCTGGTTCTGCTGGGGCCGCGCCGCGGTGGACAGTGAAAAAAGAAGGGCCAGCAGCAGAGACGCAACCGTGGCGGTTCGGTGTTTCGAGAATAACTTTTTGTCCATAGCCGGTTTTAATGATGAGTAGCGCTACGTAAGAACTCGCTTCAATGTCAAAGTCAAAGAGGGCTTCAGCGATTAAAGATTCGTTGAAGCCCTCTGGTGATGGTCACGCTTGTTCGTGCGTTTTGGTGATGGTTGATTAGTTCAACTCGGCCACGTCGGTTTTCCCGTCGCCCGTGCTGATAATAATTTCACCATCCACGGCATCGACGATGAATCGCGAATCGTTTTTCCACTGCGCGGTGATCGGCAACTTCACCTTCTCGTCGATGTGACGCTTCAGGAAGCGTGCGCCGTAGGTGGGACTGAAGCCCTTCTCAGTTAGTAGGTCGATGGCCCGCTCTGAAATATCGATCGTCTTGCCCTGCGCCTCCATCTGCCGCCGCAGTTTGCCGGTGTAGAGAATGGCAATCTCCCGGACCTCGTCCATCGTTAGCGGCGAGAAGACGATGATCTCGTCAATGCGGTTGCGGAACTCCGGCGAGAAGCGCTGCTCCGCCGCCTTCATCACTTCGTTCTTAACCTCGCGCACATCGCCGAGCGTCTTTCTGCCAAAGCCGAGCGGCTTCGAGTATTTTTTAAAATTCTCCGAGCCGAGGTTGGAAGTCATAATCACGATGGCATCGGACAAGTAGACTTTCTTGCCTCGCCCGTCCGTCATCCAGCCTTCGTCGAATGCCTGAAGAAAGAGGTTCATCAGGTACGGAGACGCTTTCTCAACCTCGTCGAGCAACAGCACGGTGTACGGATTCTCGCGCAGGCGTTCGGTCAGGATGCCGCCGCGCTCCGACCCGACGATGCCGCGCGGCATGCCGATCAGCTTTTCGATGCCGACCGTCCCGTCGCCGTACTCGGACATGTCGATGCGCACCATCTTCTCTTCATTGCCGAACATAAACTCCGCGACGGCCTTCGCGAGTTCGGTCTTGCCGACGCCCGTCGGGCCGAGGAAGAGCAGCACGCCGTCGGACTTATAGTGTGACTCTTTGAGCGGCCCCTTGTTTAAGCGCAGGCGCTGGGCGACCGCCCGGACCGCCTCTTTCTGCCCGATCACACGGTTGCCGATTTCGGCTTCCATCGTTGCGTAGCGGTCGGTTGTGTCGCGCGAAATCATGTCGCGCGGGATGCGCGATTCCTGCGAGATGACGTCGATGACGTGCTCGGGGCGCACGACTAAAGTTTGCGGTTCGTTGATTTCGACCTTGACTGCCGCTGTGTCGAGCCAGCCGATGGCCTTGTCCGGCAGGTGGAGGTTGCGGATGTACTTCGGTGCCATTTCGAGCGCCGTGTTGATCGCATCGTCGGAAATCGTCACCGAATAGTTTTTCTCCAATCGCGGCCGCAACCCGAAGAGAATATCGCGCGTCTCGGAGATCGTCGGCTCCTCGACCTTGACCATCCGAAAGCGGCGCGCGAGCGCCTCGTCCTCGGCGATGTACTCTTTGAACTCAGTCGACGTGGTCGCGCCGATGATGCGCATCTCGCCGCGCGCGAGTGCCGACTTGAGCATGTTCGCGGCGTCGGACGACGTACCGAGTGCCGCGCCGGCGCCGATGATGGTGTGCGCCTCGTCAATGAAAAGGATCAGGTTGTCGTGTTCTTTGACTTCGTCGATGATCCCTTTGATGCGCTCCTCAAACATACCGCGGAGCATCGTGCCGGCGACGAGGCCGCCCATCTGAAGTTGGACGATGTGCGAGCCGCGCAGGCGTGCAGGGACTTTATCCGGCTCCAACTCGACGAGGCGTGCGAGGCCCTCGACGACCGCTGTTTTCCCGACGCCCGGTTCGCCGACCAGCATCGGCGAGTTGGCGCGCTCACGGTGGCAGAGGATTTCGACCATCTGCTGAATCTCACGCTCGCGGCCAATCGTTGGCGGAATCTTGTCGGCGCGCGCCAAGCGGTTCAACGACACGCCGAAGTGCTTGAGGTACGGAGGCAGTTCGAACTTCTTTTTGTACTGCTCTTCTTCCTGCTCGCGTGTGCGGACGCGGGCGCGGACGTTTTCGATGACCGCTTCCGGGTCGATGCCAAGGTTCCGCAGGACACCGATCAGAATACTTTTCTCGTCCTGCGAGAGCGCCATAAATAGGTCTGTCGATTCAATCGTCTTGCGCCCTTGAGCCCGCGCCCGCTCCATCGCTTTCTTAAAAAGGTCAATCGTTTCGGCGGCGATCCGCACGTTTTTGGCAGTGTTTTGGAAACGCGCGTTCTCAAGGCGCTTCTCAATCGAAACTTTGACCGAGCGCGGGTCAAGCGCCATGTCGCGCATCGCGGAGTTGAAAAGGTCTGCTTCTTCGCAGGCGAGCGCGTTGAGGATATGTTCGACGGCGATATAGTTTTGATCGCGTCGCTTCGACTCCTGCACCGCGTGCTCGAAAACACGTTGGCCACTATCCGCAAACCGATCTTTATAGCTTCCTAAATCTATCATTGCTTTTCCTTTAGATTATTGGCCGGAGCGTGAGTCGAATCCGACCAGCCGTAAACTCCATTTGAAAAAAAGAACGATTAACCACGAACTACCATAATACCGGGCGTTAGTATATGTGCTTTGTTCGCTTCTCCCACTCGGCTTAGCGTTAGATGCAGACGTGGTGCGCGCCGTTGCGCTTAACCACCTGTCGATCATAGCACACCGAACAAGGCGAATATCTAGTCAATTTTTGCCAAACATTTCGCGCGCCTGACACGGCGCGCGGCGGCACCCCGCCCATGCAATGTAAAGCGCCCGCCTACCCCTCTCTGAATTCATCCGGAGGGGAAGCAACGGGCGCTTCTCATGTTCTCAAACCGCTAACGAGGTCGACCTCAGTAATCGTAGTCTTCGCCGCCGTGCCCGGCCTGCGCCGGCTGCTTTTTCTTCTCCGGCGCGTCGGTCACCGCGGCGTCCGTCGTCAGCAACAGCCCGGCGACCGACGCGGCGTTCTGCAACGCCGTGCGGACGACCTTCGCCGGGTCGATGATCCCCGCCGCGACGAGGTCTTCGTAGGTTCCGGTGGCCGCGTTGAAGCCGTGCGACCCCTTCGAACTTTCGACCTTGCCGACTACAACCGCGCCGTCGATGCCGGCGTTTTCGGCGATGCGCCGCAACGGCTCTTCCAACGCACGACGCAGCAGTTTGATACCGGTCTGCACGTCTTGGTCTTCGTCAACCAGCTTATCGAGCGCCCTTGCCGCGCGGACGAGCGCGATCCCGCCGCCCGCCACGATGCCTTCCTGCGCCGCCGCGCGAGTCGCATTTACCGCGTCATCAACGCGCATCTTCTTTTCCTTCATCTCCGTCTCGGTCGCCGCGCCGACGCGAATCACTGCGACGCCGCCGGCGAGTTTCGCCAGACGCTCCTGCAGTTTCTCCCGGTCATAATCGGAGGTCGTCTCCTCGATCTGCCGGCGAATCGCCGCGACGCGGCCCGCGATAGAGTGCGAGTCGCCGGCGCCCTCGATAATCGTGGTGTCGTCTTTGTCGACGATCACGCGCTTTGCCGTGCCGAGGTCGTCGAGCGTGACGTTCTCTAACTTGACGCCGAGGTCTTCGGTAATAACCCGCCCGCCGGTTAGTGCCGCGATGTCTTCGAGAATCGCTTTGCGCCGGTCGCCGAACGCCGGCGCCTTCACCGCGCAGACCTTGATCGTCCCGCGCAGACGGTTGACGACCAGCGTCGCGAGCGCGTCGCCCTCGACATCTTCGGAGATGAGCAACAGCGAGCGGCTCTGCCGCGCGACCTGTTCGAGAACCGGCAGCAGTTCACGCATCGCCGTGATTTTCTTTTCGTGAAGCAGGATGTACGGCTCGTCGAGCACCGCCTCCATGCGGTCCGGGTTGGTCGCGAAGTACGGTGACAGATAGCCACGGTCGAACTGCATGCCCTCGACGATGTCCAATTCGGTTTGCATCGTCTTTGACTCCTCGACCGTCACGACGCCGTCGCTCCCGACGCGCTCCATCGCCTCGGAGATCAACTCGCCAATCTCGCGGTCGTTATTAGCGGAGACGCTGGCAACATTGGCGAGGTCTGCCTTGTTCTTGACCTTCTTCGCCTGCCGCTCGATGTCGGCGACCGCCGCTTCAACACCCAACTGAATGCCGCGCTGTAGTGCCATCGGGTTGGCGCCCGCCATGACGTTCTTGACGCCCTCACGGAAAATCGCCTGCGCGAGCACGGTCGCAGTCGTCGTTCCGTCGCCCGCCGTGTCGTTGGTCTTGGTCGCGACTTCTTTAACCATCTGCGCGCCCAAGTTCTCATACCGGTCGGAAAGCTCGATCTCCTTCGCGACCGTGACGCCATCTTTGGTGATGACCGGCGAACCGTACTTCTTGCCAAGTACAACGTTGCGCCCGCGCGGTCCGAGGGTCACACGAACGACATTCGCCAGTGTGTTGACGCCTTGGAGCATCGCGCGCCGCGCTTCTTCTCTGAACTTCAAGTCTTTCGCTGCCACTTAGATTATTCTCCTTACGTTGAGTGAAAAGTTTTCAGTTTTCAGATTTGAGTTTTCAGATTTGACGCAGTTTGTTGATATTCGTACCTACTGGAAACCGAAAGCTCAAAAACCCAAATACTCAGAACTAAAAACTGAAAACTGAAAACTGAAAGCTTATTACTCCGCCGCCCCTTGTGCTTCGCCGCGCGCGCGACCGACCTGGACTCGCGTGGGGCGCAAAAGTTTCCCGCCCATCCGATAGCCACGACTGTATTCAGCCGTGATCAATCCGTCACGCCTGGCCTCGACCTCGACGGTGTCCACCGCTTCGTGTAGCTCCGGGTCGAACTGCATCCCGAGAGATTCTATCGGTTCGGCACCGGCGCTCGCGAGGGCGTTCGCAAAACCGTTCAGCGTGCCGCGCAAGCCGTCGAGTAGCGTCCCCATCGAGTCGCTACTCTCAGCCGCCTCCATCGCCCGCTGGAAATTGTCCATCACCGGCAGGAGCGAGGTGATAAATGCCGCCTTGTCGTGGGCGACACGCTCCTCAGCGGCGCGGTTCAGACGCTGCCGCGTTTCGTCAGTCTCACGCTTGAGTTCGGCGCGCACCTGTTCGAATCGCGCCTGCACATCCGCCGTCTTCTGCTCCGCCGCCCGTGTCCGCGCTTCCAATTCCTCGACGTAACTCGGTTTGAGGTTCGGCGTCGGAGGGGCCGCGTCGCCTGCCGTCTCGTCGAAGTTGACGCGCCGACGGTCCGTGACACGAATCCGCTCGCCTCCCTCATGCTCTGGCTCTTCCGCCACGCGGCTCGCTTCACCCGCTTGTCTTTCTTCCATACTGTTCCTCTTCTTTTTACGGAAAGATAGCATCATCGTGAGTAGTGAACAGTAAATTGTGAACCGTAAATCGACAGCGGGGCGATTCTCGTCCGTTGACAATTCATGATGGACGACTCACGAAACTTTGATCTCCACATGGCGCGATTGTTGTTCAAGGCGTTTAGGGAGCCGCAAGCGGAGCACACCGTCCTTATATTCCGCCGTGATTGCCTCGCGGTCAACAACCGTCGGTAGCGTGAAACTGCGGACGAATCGCCCGAAGACACGCTCAGCCCGGCGCTGACTTGTTTCTTCCGCCGGTGGCTTGCGCTTGCCCCGAATCGTCAATTTGTTTTCGTCGAGGCTGACATCCAGGCCGTCGCGGTCAATGCCGGGCAGGTCGAGCGCGATTAAATACGTTTCGTCAGTTTCGTAAACGTCCGCCGCCGGATGCCAGTCGGCGTGTTCGATCTCCGCTTCGCCGACGTCGTCAGGACGCGGGCGACGTTGCGCAACCTCACCGAACAGACTGTTCATCCGCTCTTGTAAAATCTCAAGGTCGCGCATCATGTTCCACTTGTGTGCCATTATCAAGTCCCTTCAATACTCAAACGTGACAGGTGACAGGTAAATGGTGACAAGATGATTGTGGATTTCGGATTTCGGAATGGAAGAAGCAAACACAAGAATCGCGACTTGGTATTCTCATCCGCATTCCGCATTCCGAAATCGCCCAGCATTGTCCTGTCACCTGTCACCATTTACCTGTCACTTCTGAGTGATTTAGCCTGCCGCTTCGGCGGCGGCGATGGGGGCCGCACCGTCGGACGTAAACTTCATTCCATCGCCGTCGGCGGAGAGGCGCACGGTCTGCCCCGGTGCAACCTCACCGCGTAATAACTTAGTCGCCAGCGGGTTCTGAATCAGCGTCTGAATCGCGCGCTTCAACGGGCGCGCGCCATACATCGGGTCGTACCCTTCACGCGCGAGAAGTTTCTTCGCGGAGTCGTCGAGCGTGATCGTGATATTACGCTCGCCGAGCAGCGCGCGCAGGCGCTCAAGTTGCACCTCGATGATGTCAACGATCTGTTCGCGCGTCAGTTGGTGGAAAATCACGATGTCGTCGATGCGGTTCAGGAACTCCGGCTTGAAGTGGAGCCGCACCTCCTGCATCACAGCCTCGCGCATCTGCTTCTCATCGCCGTCTGCCTCTTGAATCTCTCGGCTCCCAAGATTCGAGGTCATGATTAAGACCGTGTTCTTGAAATCAACCGTGCGTCCCTTCGAGTCGGTCAGACGCCCGTCGTCGAGAATCTGCAACAGCACGTTGAAGACATCTGGATGCGCCTTCTCAACTTCATCGAAGAGGACGACCGAGTAGGGCCTGCGCCTGACGGCTTCGGTAAGTTGCCCGCCTTCTTCGAAGCCGATGTATCCCGGCGGCGCGCCGATCATCCGCGCGACGGCGTGCTTCTCCATATACTCGCTCATGTCGAGGCGCACCATCGAGCGCTCGTCGTCAAACATGAATTCGGCGAGGGCACGTGCCGTCTCCGTCTTGCCGACGCCGGTCGGGCCGAGGAAGATGAACGAGCCGATGGGCCGGTTCGGGTCCTGCAGCCCGGCGCGGGCGCGGCGCACGGCGTCGGCGACCGCGATCAGGGCTTCGTCCTGCCCGATGACACGTTGGCGCAAGCGGTCTTCCATCGTGATCAGTTTCTGCATCTCGCCTTCGAGCATCTTCGAGACGGGGACGCCCGTCCATTTCGCGACGACCTGCGCGACGTCCTCTTCGTCGACCTCCTCTTTCAGCATCACGCCTTCCTTCTGCGCCTCGGTGAGCTTGGCGTGATCCGCTTCGAGCTGCTTCTGCAACTCGACGAGTTTGCCGTAACGAAGCTCGGCGACCTTGTTGTAATCGCCGGCGCGCTCGTACTGCTCGGCTTGAACTTTGACCTGCTCGACCTCTTCCTTCGTCTTGCGGATGCGCTCGATGATCTCTTTCTCAGACTGCCACTTGGCTTTCATCCCCGAAGCACGCTCGCGCAAATCGGCGATGCGCTGCTCAATCTCACCGAGCCGCGCCTTCGAGCGCTCATCAGTCTCGCGCTGCAACGCCTGGCGCTCAATCTCCAATTGCATAATCTCGCGCTGGAGGATGTCAATCTCGACGGGCAACGAGTCAATTTCGATGCGCAGACGCGACGCGGCCTCGTCGATTAAGTCAATCGCCTTGTCCGGCAGAAAGCGGTCGGTGATGTAGCGGTTAGAGAGCGTCGCGGCGGCGACAATTGCCGAGTCCTTGATGCGCACGCCGTGGTGAACTTCGTAGCGTTCCTTCAATCCGCGCAGAATCGCAATCGTGTCTTCGACGGTTGGCTCGCCGACGTAAATCTGCTGGAAGCGCCGTTCGAGCGCCGCGTCTTTTTCGATGTACTTCTTATATTCGTTGAGCGTGGTCGCGCCGACGCAACGCAACTCGCCGCGTGACAGTGCCGGCTTCAGCATGTTCGAGGCGTCAATCGCGCCTTCCGCCGCGCCCGCGCCGACCAGCGTATGCAACTCGTCGATGAAGAGCACGATCTGCCCCTGCGCGTTCTCAATATCTTTGAGCACGGCCTTCAGGCGGTCTTCGAACTCGCCGCGGTACTTCGCGCCGGCGAGCATCGAGCCGAGATCAAGGGAGACGAGGCGCTTGTTACGCAGCGTCTCCGGCACGTCGCCGGAGATGATTCTTTGCGCCAGCCCCTCGACAATCGCGGTCTTGCCGACGCCCGGTTCGCCGATCAGGACCGGGTTGTTCTTCGTGCGCCGTGACAGCACCTGAACCGTACGGCGGATTTCATCATCGCGCCCAATGACGGGGTCGAGCTTGCCGGCGCGCGCCAGTTCCGTCAGGTCTCTGGCATATTTAGACAACGCCTGGTAGTTCGCTTCGGCGTTCTGGTCTGTGACGCGGGCGCCGCCGCGCATCTGCTCGACGACCTTCAGCAGGTCATCGCGGTTGACGCCGTGCTGGCGTAGGATTCTTCCCGCCGCGCCGTCCTTCTCGTCCGCGATGGCGAGCAGCAGGTGCTCGGTCGAGACGTATTCGTCCTTCATCGCCTCGGCCTGCTTCTGCGATGCGGTGAAGACCTGACTTAGACGCGGGCTGAAATACTGCTGCCCGCCCTGCACCTTCGGAAGACGAGCGATGGCCGCCTGCACGTCGTTGAGCACGACCGGCACGTTCGCGCCGATTTTGCCGAGCACCGGGCGCACCACGCCTTCGGGCTGTTCGAGCATCGCGACGAGCAAGTGCTCCGGCTCGACCTGTTGATTCTGATTTCGCTCGGCGGCCTCGATGGCGGTTTGAATCGCCTCCTGGCCACGCAGTGTGAAACGATCTAAGCGCATAGACTTGTCTTAAAAACCTCGCGAATATTTCTGCTTAAAAAGTTGTCATGAATACTTCAACCCGAACCGAATGGTCGGCCCCCGCTCTCCGGCGTCCTGAGAATGTGAGAGCCAGAGAGTGGAGGCCGACGGGCGATTGCCGATACCGGCGGGCGAATTAACGGCCCGCCGTCGAAGTCTTCAGCGGTTCGCTCGCCGCGCTCGGCTGTTCGCTGTTAACGTCGATGGTCTGCGGCGTTTTCGCTTCGGCTCCTTCGCTGGAAATTTCGATGCGCCGCGCTTTCACCTCTTCGCGTTTGCGAAGCGTGACGCGCAACACGCCGTTTTTGTACTCCGCCGTGACGCTCTCGCTCGAAACTGCCGGTGGCATCGTGAACGAGCGCGTAAAGGAACCGTACGACCGCTCGACGCGGTGATAGTTGTCTGAGTCGTCCTTCTTCTCAAAGCGCCGCTCGCCGCGCAGTGTGAGAACGTTGTTTTCGATGGTCAGCTCGAAATCCTCACGGTTCATGCCCGGCAACTCAAACTCAAACGCCAGTTGGTCTTTGTTCTCAAAGATGTCGACGCTCGGAGTCCAGGAACCGCGCGCAATGCCTTCGTCGCTGAAACTCCGCCCGATGTTGGTTGAGAAGAGACGGTTGACCTCGTCCTGTAAAGTTCGTAAATCGCGAAATGGATCGTAACGAGAGATGCTCATCAGTAACCTCCTCAGTTAAATTCTCGAAGAAGATTTAAATGGAATTCGCACGGCTTTCAAGGTCGCCATGATGTTCAAACTTGATTGCCTGAGCGCGAACGCATAATAAAGGTTGAGTCCCCACCTGTCAAGTAGCCCAACAGGCACAGATTCAACCCTTGAAAAGAATGACTACTGCAGCCAACTAATTCTCCGATGAACCTAGAAGTAAGAATTTTATTTGACTGATCGTAGGCAAATTGTGTATATTGTGTCGCCAACTCAAGATTAAACCGAAGATAGTTCAAAACGCTAATGATGGCCGAATCAATCAAAACCGTGGACGAAAAAGACGAAAAGATTCTGGAGATGCTTCAACGCGAGGGACGGGCGTCTAACGTCGACTTGGCGCGGGCTTTGGAGTTAACTCCATCAGCGACGCTTGAGCGCGTGCGGAAGTTAGAAGAGCGCGGGTTGATTCAAGGGTACATGGCGCTACTCGATCCGCAGGCTCTGGGACTCGGCTTGGTCGCATTTATTTTCGTTCGGGTGGACGACCGGGACGATATTTTGGGGCGCGCGGAAAGCACCGCCGAAGCGCTCGCGGCGTTGCCCTCCGTCCAGGAGTTGCACCATCTCGCGGGCGAGGATTGCTTTCTAATCAAAGTCCGCGCGCGCGACACGGACGATTTGTACCGCATCCTGCGCGACGACATCGGCAAGTTCAAAGCCATCCGCGGAACGCGCACCACGATTGTGTTAAAGACTGTCAAGGAAACGTCGCGTCTCGCGGTCGGGAAGAAAACTGGGGGTGAGTGATGACGGCAGGCAGAGAAAAATGGGCGGCGTACGGCGCATGGGCGGCGGTCTGCTTCTTTTGGGGAACGACGTACCTGGCGATTCGGATCGGGCTGGAGACCATGCCGCCGATGCTCTTCGCGGGGCTGCGGTTCATCATCGCTGGTTCGGTGCTCTTTCTTATCATGTACCGGCAACGCGGCGCGCGTCTGCCGCTCGGGCGCGAGTGGTTCGATATTAGCGTGGTCGGGTTAGCGCTGCTTGGCGTCGGCACGGGCGTCGTTGTGTGGGCGGAGCAGTGGGTGCCGAGCGGGATGGCGGCGCTGTTGGTGGCGACTTCGCCGTTCTGGGTGGCGGGGCTTGAGCGTGTGACGAACAGCGGCGAGCGCGTCGGCGCGCGGGGCATCGTCGGGATGTTGATCGGATTCGGCGGCCTCGTCTTGCTGGTCGCGCCCGATTTGTTCGGCGCGGCGCTCAGCGGGCCGTTCCTGTTGGGCGTCCTCGCGTTGCAGGTCGGGTGCGCTTCATGGTCTGCCGGGTCGGTATACGCGCAGCGTCATCCGGTGGGCGTGTCGCCGATGATGAGTGCGTCGGTTCAGATGCTGATCGCGGGGGTGGCGCTGTTGACCGTCGGCACGCTCAAAGGCGAGTGGCCGGCAGTGCATTTCAGTGGGCGCACGCTCGGCGCGCTGTTGTACCTGATCGTCTTCGGTTCAATCGTCGCTTACGGCGCTTACACATACGCGATTCAGAAGCTGCCGCTGTCCATCGTCTCGACATATTCGTACATCAACCCGGTGATCGCGGTGCTGCTCGGCTGGGCAGTATTGGCGGAGCCTCTGAGTTGGCGGGTTGGGGTTGCCACGGCGATTATTCTGGGCGGCGTCGCGCTGGTCAAGACTTCGCCCAAGAGCCTGCTCGCGTGGATGCGCAGGCCACGCGTGGTGAAGGACGCGCAGTCTGCGCAACCGGCGAATGGTTCGTTGCGCAACGCGGCGTGAACGATTTACTCACAGGTGACAGGTTAGGAGTTTAGGTCATGCGAGTGTTGCCGCTCCACGCTTGAAAACTTGATAATGGATCAACGCGGCAGTTCAACGCGGCGACGTTGACGGCCACGGTCTCTGTGCCACCACGCACAAAAGGGCCGTGGCCGTCTTCATTTAATCTTGAAGAAGCGTTTGATTGAAGCGAGGAGGCCGGCCGAGCCGTTCTCCTGATTCGGCACGACGGCGGCGTTGACGCGCAGGCCGGCGCGGCGTTCGGCGATGGTCTGGCCGAGCGATTCGACCAGGTCGGGGTTGGTGTCGAACAGATGTTTCATCGCTTCGTAGCCGATCTCCAGCACGGTCGTCTCTTCGGCGGCGATGACGTGGGCGGTGCGCGGCTCGCCGGTGAACAGCGCCATCTCGCCGAAGAAGTCGCCGTCGTGCAGCAGGCCGAGCGTCCGCATCTCGCCCTTCTGCACGACCTTCACTTCAACGCGCCCCTCATGCACGACGAACATCGACGCGCCTTCGTCGCCGGCGCGGATGATCGTCTCGCCGGGCGCGAAGACGTGTTTGCTGACAGAGCGCGCGAGCAGTTTTAACTCTTCCCCTGTGAGCGGCGCAAAGATGTCGACGGTCGAGAGGCGTTCGACGATGCCAAGGCCGTCGATGGGAGGCTTGCCGTTTGCCGCGCGGCGTTCGATGTTGAGCGTGAGCATCGGGTGTGGGAAGTGCATGCCGGCGCGACTGAAGGCGTACCAGATGCGTTGCCGCACCAGTGCGTCCGTGTCGTTGTAACGCGCATAGTCGTCGAGCCAGTATTTGACTTCGTACTCGATGCTGCTTTCGCCGAGGTTGCGGACGCGCACGATTGGCGTCATGTAGCGCAGCACATTGTCGACCTCGCGTAGCGCCTCGCGGACGACGTGCGTCACACGCACCGGGGATTCGGTGTAGGACGCGCCGAAGGAGACGAGTCGCGCATTAGCATTACCGCGCGGGCAGACCTCAATCGACTCCTTCGAGACCTGGCTGTTGCTGACCATCACGACATGATTCTGGAAAGTCCTGAGCTTGACCGCGCGCCACGTAATGCTTTCGACAGTGCCGACCCACTTGCCAACCGTGATCACGTCGCCAACTTGAAACGGCTTGTCGGCGTGCAGCGAGACGCCGGCGAACAGATTGCCGAGGGTATCTTGCAGCGCAAGGCCGAGGATGATGCCGAGCAGCGCCGAGCCGGAGAGTAGCGCACCAAATGAGATGGCGGGAAAAAACGACTTGAGGATGATCGTGATGCCGGCGGCGTAGGCGACAAGCGAAAAGATGTCGCGCAGCAAACTCGGCGCTTCATAGCCTTTACGCTTGCGGAAGAGGAAGAAGACCAACTCGCCGACGACACGCACGACAATAAACGCGACGCTCAGCGACAGCCCAAGGGCCGTCAATTGCAGCGCCACCGGCCACTTCTGCGGGGCCAACAGGAAATACTCGGACAATGGCAGCGGTGCGAGTTGCAGCGCGAAGTAAAACGCGAGCGCGAAAAATACGGTCGCCAACGAAGGCAGCGCTAGTTTATTTTTGAGATTGGGGTGGTTCACGATAACAGTTTCGGAAGTCTGGTACGTCAAGCGAGTCGGAGTCGGCAGAAACGAATTTGACACCGCCTTGCGTGATGTCGACAGGCGCGTTAATACTCAAAAGTGACAGGTGACAGGTGACAAGTGACAGGAAACAGATGTGCCGCCGTGGATTGACGCAGACTCCTGGCGCCCGCTGTTGCGACCACACAC
>JACDEG010000504.1 GCA_013816505.1 Pyrinomonadaceae bacterium
TCCTCTCGGTAGGTGGATTGGTGGTGGTGCTTCTATCCCAACTCCGACGCCGCGTCAATAGTAATGCGTCAGGAACAAGCGGTGTGGGGTGGCGACCAAGCCTGCGTATTCTGATTTTAATGAACATTGATTCTGGAAACTTGTGAACACTGATTCTGGTCGCCGCGAACACCCTCACACACACAACAACTGCTTGCTCATTCATCGCTTTCCGTCGTTTGTGAATCAGGAGTTGAAATGACAGACAAGCCAGCCGAATTAACTATTGCTTTCTTTCTGTTAGTCTCGGCGCGATAAAATTCAAGAGCATCACGCCGACGATGAGGTGCGGCATCGCCAGAGGGATGTGCAACAACACATTTCCCGATTTGCGACGGCTGGCAGCTTCACGAAACGCGATTGCGAGCGCGAGTCCGGCGACGGCGGAGATGATCGTCGCCACGCTCGCCAACCTTAGCGTCAGCCACAGCGATGCGCGAAACTCCGCGTCGAACAGCAGCGCATGATGAAGCCGCCCGCCGCCGAGACGCCGGGCGCAGTCAACGCGAGTTCCTGAAGTTGTCGCCCGTTCAAAGGCAGATTCACGACGCGCTCGTTGGGAACGACAATCGAGAGCATGGGCGTCAAACTGTCTGTGAACGGTGCTTCGACGGCGACGATCAACTCTTCTCCGGTGATGTTGCCGACTCGCAGTTCGACATCGGCGAGGCGTTCTTCTCCGACGCGAAGGTTTAAGTTATCAAGCTGTTCGGCTGTGAAGCCGCCCGCCTCGACTCGCAATTGGTAAAAGCCGGGATTTAAGAGGAGCACGCGAAATTGCCCTTCGTCGTTGGTCGTGATTGTCACGCGGCGATTCGTGTCTCGTGATGTGACGGTCACAGTCGCGTCGGTGACGGCGGCACCGTTCTGATCATTCACCGTGCCGAACAACGTCGCCCGCGATTCCTGCGCGAGCGCGCTAATCAGGCTCAACATCATCCCCACACAGAAAGCAATGATACGCATCGCGACCCTGCGAGAGAGAAACATACCGATCCCGTTCACCTCGTGATATGGATTCCGAGAAGCCACTTGCCTCTCCGTACTATTCAATAGATACAAAATAAATGTATTCCCGGCAGCGGTTTATTCCACCGCGCGGAATGAGCCGCTTTCCGCGAAGAACTGTGGAAGACGAGATCGCACGCAAACGGTGACGAACGCTCACCTGCGCCATGCGAAGTAGCGGCTGAGCACCGGACGATAACGCGCCAGACTCGCCAGTATTGCGTCGAGTCCCGCCTTTTGCGTGACTTGTGTGAGTGTCGGATAGACGTGAGTGAGTCCGCCGAGCGCGGATGCCGAGAGCCGATGCTTCATTGCCAGTACGACTTCGTGAATCAGTTCGCCCGCGTGTGCGCCGACGATGGTACAGCCGACGATCTCTTCTTTGCGTCCAGCGCACACGAGTTTGGCAAAGCCGCGGGTTTCTTCTTCCGCGTGGGCGCGGTCATTGTCGGCGAACGGCGAGCGATAGACGCGCACATTTCCGTCTCCATACTTTTCGCGCGCTTCCTTTTCAGTCATCCCGACGCGCGCCACTTCCGGGTCGGTATAAGTCGCCCACGGCACGACGCGGAAATCCGCCTTCTGCGTGAGCGGGTAAAAGAAGAGCGCGTTGCGGACGACGAGCGCCGCTTCATATGCCGCCATGTGCGTGAAGAGATAGTGTCCAGTCACGTCACCCGCCGCGTAGATGTGTTTGGCGGTCGTTCGCAGGTATTCGTCGGTGACGATTTTCTGTTTGTCGTACTTGACGCCCGCCGCTTCGAGGTTCAAGCCTTCGGTGTTCGGGCGGCGACCGGCGGCGACGAGAATCTCTTCGGCGTGCAGTTCGCGCGTCGCGCCGTTCTCTTTAACCGTGATCGTCTTATGTCCGTTGGCTTGCGCGGCGCACACGGCTTCCGTCTTGAGTAAGACGTTGATGCCTTCGTCACGCAGGCATCGCGTCAGTTCAGTGGCGGCTTCCTCGTCATCTTTCGGCAGAAGCCTCGCGCCGCGTTGCACAATCGTTACTTCGCTTCCCAATCTGGCGAACGATTGACCGAGTTCGACGCCGACGGGACCGCCGCCCAAGACGATCAACGACGCGGGAAGCTTCTTCGTGTGAAAGACTTCTTCGTTCGTGATGAAGCCGGTCTCTTCCAAGCCTTCGACCGGCGGCGTGGCGGGGCGCGAACCCGTCGAGATGCAGAAGCGGCGGGCGCGAACCCGCTGCTTAGGGTTGTCGGCGGCTTCGACTTCCATTTCGTGCGGCGAAATGAAACGCGGCGAGCCGAAAAGGATTTCGACGCCCTGATTGCGAAACACTTCCGGCGCGTCGTGTTCACCGACCGTCTTGATGACGCGCCCGACGCGATCTGTGATCGCGGCGAAGTCGCTGCCTTTGAACTGCAAGTCGCCTATCGGCGCGAAGCCGAAGTCGCCAGCGCGACGCACTTCCGCCGCGAAGCGCGCCGAGCGTATGAACGTCTTCGACGGCACGCAGCCGGTAAACAGACAGTCGCCGCCGAGCGCCTTCTTTTCGATTAACAACACACGCGCGCCGAGTTGCGCCGCGCCGACGCCCGCGACCAACCCGCCGCTCCCGCCGCCGAGTACGATCAGATCGTATCTATCCACTCTTGCTACCTCCGTCAATTTTGTGGAATCTGCGAAGGCTTGTCGTCAGTTTTCGCTTCAGGCATCGCCAACTGCGCGCGCACTTTCTTGATTGTCGAATAAATCCCGATCAGCACCATCCCCGCGATCAACAGGTAAACCCAAAGGGGCACGTTCATGCCGACGACGATGAGGTAAAGGTATGCGGACGTGAAGCAAAAACCGGCGCACAGCATCGGCAAGATGATTGATCTTTTACGGCGCAGATTACGCACGAACCACGCGATTGAGAGCGTGAAGAGCGGAATCGCACCGACGTAGATCGCGCCGAAGATAATCGGGTTGACGCCATACTGTTTCCCCTGACCGAAGAACCATTGCTGGATCGCATCCCACCACATCGTCTTGCCTCCTGAATAATCTGCGTCTGGCTTGCCGCTTGGTACGAAGCGATGTTCGCTATTCGCCATCGTTCCAACCTTATTTGTACGACTCAGAGAACTGCTTGCGAAGGTTTGTAACCTTAGGCTGGTCGTGAATCCTGATGTAAGGTTCGTTCGGATGATTGACAAGATAATCTTGATGGTAAGCCTCGGCCTTGTAGTAAGTGTCGAGCGCGACGACTTGTGTGACAATCGGTCGCCTGAAAACTTTCGCTTGGTCTAGTTGAGCGATGTACGTCTGCGCAATGCGCTTTTGATTCTCGTCAGTGTAAAAGATTGCGGAACGATACTGCGTGCCGGTGTCGGGTCCCTGCCGATTCAACTCGGTCGGGTCATGTGCGACGGAAAAGAAAATCCTGAGAAGTTGTTCTTACGAGATTTGAGACGAATCGTAAGTGATGCGAACCGCTTCGGCGTGCCCGGTGTCGCCTTCACTGACCGCTTCGTAATTAGCCGTCTTTGCGGCTCCACCTGAGTAGCCGGATGTAACTTCGGTGACTCCTTTGACGTGCTCAAATACTGCTTCAACACCCCAGAAACAGCCTCCGGCAAAGACGGCGGTTTGCCCGTTTTTGGCGGTTGCAAGCGAAGCGGAAATAACCGGGCCGTGGATCGTCACACCAGCGGTAGCGTTGGTGACTGCATTGCAAGCCAGCGCGGTCAAAAGGAGAAAGACGACAAGCATCAGACTGAGATAGCGAGACATAATATCAATACCCACTAAATGATTCGGAGCGTTGTCGCCCCAACTCATTCATAAAGTTGTAGACACGTTGTTGCCTATCGAAAGTTAAATACCGTAAGCGGCTCGTTATATTCCAAGCAGTGCCTCTTGCACTCCTTAAAAATGAAGGGTCTGATGAACTGAAGCTAAGCACATTGGAAGTTAAGTTATTTGATTAGAGCCTGTTATGAACTTTCGTGGGCGAAAAGTGGCGATTTTGCTTGTCAAATACTGCCTCTGCTATTCAATGGTGAAATAGACCGCCGCACAACGACACAGTGATTGTGTCAACCCACGCCAACTGCCCCCTATATTGCGGTATCAAGCTTCAAAGTTCATAACAGGCTCTAGGGTTCAGTCTTGTTATATCCTGTTGACATGGCACGAACAACAGAAACTGTAAAACTAACCGGAAACGAAATCCGTTCTTTGACAACTCTTTTAACTCGCGGCGCAACTTCCGCACGCAGCATCACGCGCGCTCGCATTCTTGATCTTCTGCATCGCGGTGAACGACCCTTCGCCATTGCCACCACCTTGCAGGTCAGGCCGCAAACCATCTTTAACTGCAGGGCAAACGCATCTTAGTTTTTTTAAAACAGATGGTCTTGGTCCACTTTAGGCCTCACACAGATCGAAAATAGATTCGGCTCCTCCACTTTTCAGAGTTTCCGGTCCGAACAATTCGGTTTTAAGCTATCGGTAACGGAGGCCATGAATCAAAACCTGCTAATTTACTCGGAATTTAGATGCGTGGTAGCTCCACAGTACAGCGTGATCAGGTACACCACTGCATGATTTTCAACTTCATCGCTTGCGACACGCGCCCGCGCCGCTTTGGTGGCCTCCATCTGGGCGGCGGCACGCGATAGCTCAATAG
>JACDEG010000077.1 GCA_013816505.1 Pyrinomonadaceae bacterium
GTTCTGCCCGATGGGGACGGCGGCGCGCACACCCTCGATTTTCGCCAACTCGTCAGCGACCGAAACATCGAGGTTGAACGGTTGCGCCCCGCTCAACGCCATCGTCCCGGAAGCGCGCAGCATGATCTCCGCGCCGACGCCGGCCTCGCGCCGCCCGCGTTCGCGCAGGATGCCGTGCGCTAGTCCGACGGTAAACACGACCAGCAGCACGCCCACCGCGACGCCGAGCACGCTGACGAAGGTGCGTGCCGGGCGGTGCGTGAGGTTTGAGAGAACCAGATTGTCCATCGCCTTTTTTATCCGTGGGTATCGATCCGCGATGCGCCGCGCCGCGCCCGGAACCGTCCGCCAGATCAATGTCAACAGCCCGACACCTGTCCAGAAGACCGTCCCGGCCTTGCGCACCAGCGCCAGCGTGACGCCCGTCGCGGTGCCGTAGCCGAGCGTGTGGAGAATCAGCCCCGTCCCGCCCTCATAGACGCCGATGGTCGCGGGAATAAAGCCGAAGAGAAAGTTGATGACCTTGGTCAGCGATTCGATTATATAAGGGACGTTGGCGCGCGCGTCAAAGCCGAGCATCCGCAGTGTTGCGTAAACTTCCATGACCGACACGAGATGCGAAAAAAAATCAAGGCCGATCATCGCGAAGAACGCCTTTCGCCGATGCCGGTAAAATTCGTAGACGTTGGATTCCAATAGGTGGACTTGCTCGCGCTTGGCCGTGAGCAGTTTTCGCTTCAGACCCAACTTGACGAGACCGTCGACCAACGAGGTCAGCGGCAGGATGCGCCGATTGACCGCCCACGCGACCGTCAGCAGTGTCAGCGACGCCGCGCTCGCAATCCCGACGAGCGCGTAAATGGCGACCGCCGACAGGTCGTACGAGATGAGCATGACGCACGCGCCGCTCAGGATGAAGAGCGCGACTGACAGGTTATAGAGAAGGTTGTCGATGACGAGCGCCTGGACGCCGACGCCGAGTGGCACGCTTTTTTTGAGCAACGCCGCCTTCGTCGCTTCGCCGAGCAACGGGCCGGTAAAGGTCAGGAACGTGATCGCTTCGCCGCCGATGCGCGCGAAGAAAGCTTGAAGGAAGTGAAAGCCGCGGTGCTCCGGCGGGACAGCGGTGCTCATCGCCAGCGTGCGTAGCGCGTGGCGTAACGCAATGATCGCGAGCAGTGCGAGGAAGCCGAATCCGATCTGCGCCATCGCGTCGAAAATCGGCTGCACGCCGACCTTGTTGATGACGAAGACGAGTAGCGCGACGCCGAACAGGAATGCGACCGCCTGCCCGTAGACAATCGAGCGCCGCGCCGCCCTGCCTTTCGTCGCCCGCGTCTCGACAGCGTGGCGCGCCTCCGCCGCGAGAGGCGTCAACTCCGCCGCGTCAGGCTCAATCGTCACTTTCTTCACATTATTTCTCAAGAAGCTCAACGCACTATCCCGTCGTTGTCAGCGGCGGTCGCGGGCGCATCGGCGTCAGGGCGCGAAGTGAAGATTTCGCGGATCAGTCTTCCGGGGAAGTGCGGGGCGGCGTCCTGTCTACGCAGCACGGGAATCAATTGTCGTCCGTCGTTGAGCTGCCCGGTCAGTGCCATGACCGTCGGCATGAAACTCAAACTGTCGTAAGGCTCGTCGATGACGAGGGCGCGCGGGATGCCGGTGTGCGCGCCGCCGGCGAGCATCAGTGTAGAGTGCGTCGAGACGCGGAAGAACGAGCCGTGATTGCCGCCCGGATTGAAGCCGCGCACGTCGAAGTTCCAATGGTTGTTGGCAAGAATAAGCAGGTCAGCCTCAACCAGCAGACGCTGTCGGCGACGGAAACGGCGCAGCAGTCGCTCGTCATTTGAGAGGCCCGGCGCATCCGGATCAATCGCCGCGGTCGGGTGGCGCGCGAGTTGTTCATGCAACCCGACCACGGCGTTCGAGTATTCAGTTTGGTGAACCGCCCGCAGCCATTCGAGATCGGTGTGCCACCCGCTCAGCCAATCGATTCGCGTGGCGCCTTTAGGCGGCGTCAGGTTCGGGTCCTCAAATATCTTCAGCGGCAGACCCGCCCGCCATTCTACGCGCTCGAAACTGACGCGACCTGCGGCATCCTGCTGCAAGCCGGCGACGGGCACGTATCGTAACATCAACTCTCCCGAAGGGCCGCGACATGACAGCAGCAGCGCCTGCGCATCCCGCCCGCCGTAAAGCCAGACAACCTCATCCGTATCTCTGGCAGCTTCCGCGTCGCGCGGGTCGATGGCAAGCAGCGCTTCACGCACGCCGTCGCGAGGGATGCGCGTCGCCACAAAGTCAATGGGTCGGTGCGACACGCCGGGCTGCACGTTGTTGCGTACGGCCGCGTCGCCGAGCAGATGAAAATAGTTGACCCGCGCGAAGCTGCGATCTGCATCGAGCGAGCCGTCAGCCGCGAGCACAAGGCCGGCGAGCGCGAGGCCGACGACGTAGTTCTGCAACCGGTGAATGGAATTCGAATCACCCATCGCGCCTTTCGCAATCAGGTCTTCGATTATGATTTTCTGCGGGTCGAAACTTTCGCGGCGGAGCGCGAGCAGATTCGCCAGCGCGCGCAGGTGCTCGGTGTACTCGCGTTCGTCCGCGGCCCACGAGTCGAGGCGCGCGAAGGTGCGGCGTGCGTCCTGGTCACGCCCGGCGTCGCGGTCGGCTGCCGTCCATGTCTTCGGTTGCGACGCGACGAGCGCCCGCTGCTCTTCGATCATACGGCGAAGCGCGCCGAGTTCCTCGGTCATCTCCGAAAGCCGCGTCTGCCACTCTGGACGGCGTGCCTCGATCATCGAGAAGAACGACGCGGTTGCGGCGCGGCGCAACTCTGGCGCGAGGTCGCGACGCTGTAGTTGTTGAAACAGAATGTGGAGCACGTTCAAGTCGCTGTCGCGCAGGTGAATCGACGAGCGCTCGTTGCCGTCAAAGTCGATCAGCGCCGTCGGGTACGACGTGCTCTGCTTTTTCAAATAGTACGAATCCGACGTCGTCGTTGTAATCAACGGCACCAGCGGGTAGATGCCCTTCAGCGCATAGTCGTTCAAAAGTCGCCGCTTGGTGATGACGTGATGGCCGCCGCCTGCCGTGCTGCCGAGCAGCTTGACGAGGTTATAGCCCTGACTGTAGACGCGCTCGTCCGTGTTGGTGCCGTGGTCGGAAACCAGAATCAGCGCCGTCTGATCGGCCTGCGGGGTTTTTTGAATCGCCGTCCACACGCGCCCGACGGTCGCATCAAGCTCGCGCAATGCCGCGAGGTGAGTCGCGCCGTCGCGGTTGTGGTGTGCGGCGTGGTCGAAGTCGGTGTTGTACAAATCAAGATAGCGGATGCGCGGGTCGTTCAGCTTCTCGATCAACTCGCGCTCGACTTGCTCAGTCAAGATGCTGCGCGTGTCGAAGCCGGTCGTCCACTCATCGAATACTTCGCGCGGCGTGCGCGAGGTGACGCGATTCTGCAGGCCACGCTGCAACGTCGTCCATCGCACGCCGCGCTGATAAAGTTGAAAGCTGGCATGACGCTCGCTGTATGGGTAAGCGTCGATCAAAAGCGGCAGCGCCAGTTCGTCGAGCACCTCGGCGCCGGGCATGTCGACGCGCTTCGACAGCGCGTACTGAATGTAAAAAGGAAAGAAGTTCAGGTAGTCGTAAGAATGGAGCGTGAGTCGGTCGAACTCGACGTTGCCCTTGATCTGTAGGTGCTGGCCGGTGTCGAGTAGCGACCATGACGGCCCCGACAGACTCATCCCGCGCACGTAGAAATTCGCGACGCGCGAACCGCGTTGGTAGAACACGTGCTCGATCCACGGCAGCATGCTTTTGCGCGTGCGCGGGTCACGCTCGCGCACGAACCGGTCGACCATGTCATGTGGCAAGCCATCGACTTTCAGCACGACGACGCGCCGCGCCGACGCGCCGTGACTCACCCCGCCGAGCGCACACAGGACAAAGACCATGATGAGCGCGCGGATCCCCGTCTTGCGATGTGGATGACGGGCGCGATCCGTCGTCGTGCGTCGTGGTTGTTGATGCTCGGTATATATCACTGCGGTTTAATACTCAAACGTGACAGGTGACAGGTGACAGGACATAACCAAGCAATTGCGGAATGCGGACACTGCGATTGCGGATTTGGGATTGCGGATTAACAAACCAAAGACCAAGTTGCTGCTTGCTTCTGCTCTATTCCGCAATCCGCAATCCGCAATCCCAAATCCGCAATTGAGAAGTCTGCATTCCGCAATCTGAAATCCGCAATCACCTGTCACCTGTCACCTGTCACCTGTCACGTTAATACATTACTGCCCGATGACTGAAACGATGGCCTTGATGTCCGAGGGCGCGATGCGTTGCTCTTCCTGAATCGCGAGGCGGAGGTACTCGGCGCTGATGGTGCGCCACGATGATTCGACGACCGGGTCGAGGCTGATGCGCAACAACTCTTTCTTCGCCGTTTCGTTGTTGATGCGGTAGAGGCAGTTGAGCGCGAGACGGCGCGTCTCTTCGTCGTTGGTGCGAGCGAAGACGCGCGCCGCAGCCGAGGCCGTCGCGGTGCCGGCGTGTCGGCCATGTTCCGCCACGTAGCGCAGCGAGCGATGCACTTCCTCCGTATCCCAAACCACCTCAATCACCGGGCTCGATTTTGCTACCTCGCGCAGAAATCGGCGGTGGTATGCAAGCCGTCGCGTGGTGTCTAACTCGCCGTGCCGTTGGGGACCAGCGCTCTGTTCGCGGTGTGTGTAGAGGCCTAAACTGGCGACGTTGGCGACGCGGAACATGATGCGCGTGGTGCGCCCGTGCGATGTCGGGACGAGTTCGGCGCGGCGGTCGCGATCAAGTTTCGCCGGAAGTCCCCCGGGGCGGCGCGCCTCTGTCATCAGCGCCGCGTACTGCTGACGCGCCAGACGCGCCTCGGCAGCGAGGTCGTTCTCCAGCGGATTTAATGAAATCTGCTCCACCCGGCGGCTGATCTCGTTGCGGAACTCAGGGTCGAGCGAGGCGCTTAGCGAGAGCAATAATTTCAATTGAGAATAAGCCCTGATGCGTCGCGGTTGGTTGATGTCCATCCCGCGTCGCCCGGTCACAAAGTCGAAGACGGTGCGTCCGAGGAAGTAATGAATGTCGCCAAAGCGCGACAACGACAAAACGTCGCGCGCGACATCTTCAAGCACGCGCCGCGACATCTCGCGCCGCTTCGGGTTGCCACCATCGCGGAAGTCGATCAGCAGCGTCGGGATTTTAGGATTGTCCAAACCGTAGAGCGCCAACGGAATCATCTCCACGGCGCGTGCGCCCGGCGTTTCGCTCGGCACCGCGCGGTTGTCGGCGTCGAAGTAACGAATTTCGGTGTAGCCTTGCCAGCGCAACAGTTCCTTGTCGCCCCACGGATTCGCAATGTTCAAAAAGCGTTTGTTCCACGGGGCAGTCCGTGTGCGCGTCAGGTCGGAACGCGCCGCCCACAGCATCGCGTGCGTCGTGCTTCCGTCGGGCATTTCGAGCGGGTCGAAATAGAGACCTTCGGCCTCGGCGCGCTGACGCAAAAGCTCCCAGTTGTGGCCGCGCTCGTCGAGTTGCGAAGTGTTTTGATTCTGGTAGACGCGCTGTAGGTAGCCGTCGTCAACGATCCCGCCGAATGTCATCTGAGTCAGCATCAGGCGCGCCTGAATCTCGCGCATCTCGGTGGGCGTGAAGACCGACTCGACATCGGCCTCCGATTCATAGAGCGTCAGGACGGCGAGCGCGCGGATGACGTGGGCCTTGCGGTACTCGTCGGCGTTACGAAGGAGCGCACGCGACGAAGACTTAGCGATAACTCCGTAAGGATTGATGAATACGTTTCGCAATGCGAGCCACAGGAAACGCCGCCACACATCATCGTCCGACTGCGACAGATCAATCACCGCCGGTGGGGCGCCTTTCCCTGCGCGCTTCTTGTTGCCAACCCGCGCAAAAAAGAAGGGAACCGCCGAGGCGACGCGCTGCACGAAGGTCGGGCGCGTGTAAGTCAGCATCCAGACATCACGCAAGCGGTCGTTCTCCTCGTCGGTGTCGCCGAGAGTGTCGCGCAGGATGCTGACGAGCGGCACCTCTGTGTCATTCGCGCCGGCGTCACGGCGAAGCCCCTGTAGGTTGCCGAAGACGGTCAGGATTTCCGCGCCGCCCGCGACCTCCGTCCGCTCAATGCGGAACCACGGTCTGTCGTCGCTGTTGATATGGTGTTCTGAAGAATTGTGAGAGGCGGGCGTCAGTTGCTGAGCCGCGCCGGTCACGGGCGGGACGACTAACGGGATGAAGAGCAGGAACAAGAAGAGAGAGTGTGCCCGGCGCACCCGGTGTCGGGAAGGATCGCTGTGCATGACGATTATTAAATCCCCCGCGTTCTCGCAAAAAAGCTCCGGGTGGAGCGGAAAGGCTGCACCGCTTGATGTCAGCGGCAGCACCAAAGCACGCACCCCTCGTGGGCGACTCGGGACGCGTGCGGCAAGTGTTCGCCGGACGAAACAAGCAATGTTCATACCACATTGATACCTCAGAAGTGACAGGTAAATCGTGACAGGTGACAGGACAATGCTCTCGCGATTGCGGATTGCAGATTTCGGATTGCCGATGGAAGAACAACTTGAGTCTCTTGTAATCCGCATTCCGCAATTACCAATCCGCAATTATCTTGTCACCTGTCACGTTTGAGTACTGACTTGTCCGGCTCCATCGACCGGTGGGTGCTTCGACCACTCACCGATGATGAGTGCGATGCCGATTAAGTGCGCGCCCGTTGTAAAAGAAATTGCTCACTGAGCAACAATCCCGGCGAGAGCGGTGTGTGACTCTTCGTCCAAAACGTACACACATGTCGAAGGAATTTGACCGAGCGACACCACCGCGGCGGGTCGACTCACGGTGCGAATCTTTTTCAGCAGCGTGTCGTTGCTGAAGTAACGCCGCCCGCGCGCGTCGATAATGTAATCACCGACCGCGAGACGACTCAGCGCCTGGCGATCAGAGAGCGAGACGGACACTAGATCAGTCCTCCCCGCTAAACGTGCGTAATAGGAGAAGAGTTCCGGCGTCTCGCTGGCGACGATGGCCGCCGGGCGCGCCGCGGCGACGACCGTCGCCGCCGTTTCGCGCACTCTCGCATCGTAAAATTCGTCGTGCGGGAAATAGTTTCCGGCCTGCTCGGAGCCGCCGCCAATCGCGTTGACGTACGGGCGATAGTAGGGAGCGACACTCGCCGAAGCGATGGCGGAACCGGCGAGCGCCGCGATGACAAGTCCGGCTCGCAGGTAGATTTCGGGCGTCCGGTTGACCGGCGCGCGTGCGAGCAACCGCGACAAGAATCCTGCCGCCGTGTGGATGCCGATGGCCGCGACCGTTAACACGATGGGCAGCGCGAAGGTGAAATAGCGCGTGAACTTTCCGCCCATCACGGTGAACGGGAAGAACCAGAAGAAGAGCCAGAAGAGAACGAAGAATCTGCCGTCGCCGAGGCGTCTGAGAAAGAGCGCCGGCAGTCCGACGATGAACGCCACGACGACCGGGAGCGTCAGCTTGACGCCGATAAACACAAAGTAAAAATACCAGGGCGAACCGCTCAGCCACAGCGTCAATTGGTTGCGGTAAATCTCGCCCATAAACTCGTAGCCGTCGTGCCCGATGCGTTGCTCGCGAGCGAAGATTCTCACCTCACGCCACGTTTCTGGCAGAAAAATCGTCGGGTTAAGCACCAGAAACGCCACGCCCATGATCGCGAAAAATATCAGCCAGCGCTTCTTGCCGACGCGCCAGCGGGTCGTTGGAATATCCAAAAAGATGTAGTAGTAGCTGCCGCTGATGAATATGACGTAAGGCAGATATTTGGAAGCAATCATCGCGCCGAACACGACGGCGGTGAGCCAATAGTATGCTTCAGGATTGCGGTGCCCGGCTTCCGCTGCTCGCTGCCCGCGCAGCCAGAAGACGTTGGCGAGCAGAAAGAAGAAGAGAAAAAAACTGTCTTCTTTAGCGATGCGGTTGAAGCCGATGGCCTGTGGGTCGAGCGCCCACAGCGCCGCCGCGATCAGCGCGACCTCGACGCCGAACAGTTGCGACAAAACCATGAACAGCAACAGCGACGTGAACGCTCCGAAAACCACGCTCGGCACACGCACCGCCGTCTCGGTCGATAACTGAAACTCCGTATTTCGGCGCGCCGGTGCTGATGCATTCCAATAATCCGCCGCGACGACGCTCAGGGTAATCAGCCCCTTCATCAAAAACGGGTGTTCGCCGTTGGCCGAGGTCAACCCGTGCGCGCGGTACTCGGCCACGGCGCGCACCTTATTCAACTCATCCTCGCTCAACCCTTCGGCGTTCAATCGGTATGCGCGAAAGCAGAAACCGGCGAGCACGATCAGAATCAACATGACTATGACGCCGGCGCGGCTGAGCGAGCTTACCGACAATCCGGAAAGCAGTTCGGGGTTGATTCTCGCCGTCGTTACGGCGGCAACGGTTGGGGCCAAAACTCTCAGTTACTCCATCGCTAAAAATTCAAAGAGCGCGTTGCTTCGGTAGCCGCGCGCTCGCCCGCTTGCAAAAGGTGCAAGGTTAACGTGTTGTTAATGAATGTGTCAAAGCGTGAAAAGTGTGGGCTACCGCCCGCACTTCCGGACGTTCAGATGTACTCGGTCAGGCCGTAACAGGCTTCAGTTGCGGGTTATGCGGCGCTCCCGCGATTTTGATGATTGAGAGTTCTGCTTCACTCTCACAGTGTGAGATTCATCCGCCGGAGCAAGTCTGTGAACCGCGGGTCTGAATGAAGCGGGTCGAAAACAGGCTCAACTTTCAGTATTCCCAACACCCAAACCCGCTCCACGTAGGCCTTTTCTAACCATTCGAATGCCCGGTCTGTCTCTCCCAGGCCGATGTGGATTGCTGCTCTACTAATGGGTGAGACATATCGCTGCTTCGATAATCCGTTCAACTCGTCGAGCACACCTCGCGCCTCGCTTTCACGACCAGCTATTCCATAGCTGTACCCGAGTAGCCCGACCATTTGCGGGTGGTTCCCAAAAAGCCGCCTCGCCTCATTAAACTTTGCGATTGCTTCTCTGTGCATTCCCTTTTGCACGAAGCTCAGACCGAGCACGCGGTGCGCATCCATGGCGTTCGGATCCATCTCAAGCGCCTTGTGCATTTGCTCTATCGCGTGGTCATACTGGCGCGCCCAATAGTAGGCTGCACCCACTTGTACACTTGCGCTGAGCGAGAGCGGGTCAATCTCCTGCGCTCGTTGCGCCTCCCGAATAGCTTCATCCAGCCGCCCCATGCGATCCAGGTAGGCAGAATACCATTCGTGCGCTATCGCGTAGTTCGGGTTCAGCTCAATGGCTCGTTTGAAATGTCGCTCGGATTCCGGCCAGTCCCAATAATAATCCGCGAGGACCCCGGCCAGCGAGGTGTGGGCTTCGGCGAGCGTGTCGTCTATCCCCAGAGCTTTCTCCGCCGCCGCTCTGGCCTCCGGGTACGACACCTTCATCGGGAGTCCGCCGAAGTTTCCCAATAAGTTGTAAGAGTCAGCCAGCCCGGCGTAGGCGAGGGCGTAATGCGGGTCGAGTTCGATTGCCTGATTGAAGTACTTGATGCCCGTCTGAGCCGCCTTTACATTTAGCTTGTTCCAGAAGTAACGACCTTTCAGATAAAGTTGGTACGCTTCGGTGTTGTCGGTGTAGCGCTTCTTGAGGAGTTCTCTCTCTTCGCCCGTCAGCTTCATCACCAGAGCTCCGGCCACACGTTCCGAGATCGAATCCTGCACGGCGAGGATGTCCGTGAACTTCTCGTCGAACTGTTCAGCCCACAGTGGCCTGCCGTCCGCGATACGCACCAGACTCACCCGCACCCTGATCCGATCCCCAAACCTCTGGATGTTGCCTTCCAGCACCGAATCCACATGCAGTTCCTGACCGGCCTTGATCGCATCCTGCTCCAGATCGATGTACCGGCGCACGGCGGTGAGGGGACGCACGGTGAGATGCCCGAGGTTATTGTGCCTCATGATCAGACTGTCGGCCATCCCCAGCTCAAGCGATTCGTCACGGCTCTCGGCGACGAGCGGCTTGAAAGGCAAGACCGCGATTGACTTGATTGGGTTAGAGAGAGAGGTTGGCGCGGAAGGCTCCGCGCGCTGTGCCTGGAAGTAATAGCCCGCAACGGCCAATGCGACAAGCAGCGCACAGGCCAGCAAGACCGGCAACCGGGGACCTATCCCTCTGTGAGGAACAACGGCGGCGCTGGCTTCTTCCTGAACGTCAGTTGTTTCCTCTTCTTCGATAAGGAGAGTTGCCCATGTGCGCTCCGCCGCGATCAGTTCGACGCTCTCACTGGGCACTTGTTTGACGCCTGCCACAAAGCGGTAGCCCCGCTTCGGGACCGTCTCAGAAAGTGACCATCACGACAGACCGGATCACGCTCGACGGGCAGGGAACGGCAACCATCGACGGCGGGGGCGGCCAGCCGACTGAGTTTGACGGGGTGGTGACGATTGACGCAGTTCAAGGCGTGACCATCAAAGGCTTCACCATCCAGCACGGCCCTGGCGAAGACATCCTGGGGCTACGGGGAGCGGCTTTCGCCGTGCGCAATACGACCGTCCGAGAGAACGGCTTCACGGGCGTCGTCGTCGGACAGAGCTCTACCGCCGAACTGAGCGATTGTAGTCTCCATCACAACGGGAACGGCATGGAGGTGGTCACGGGATCGAGCGCCGTCTTTAAGGGCACTATCGACATCACGGACAACTCGGTCGGCGGCTTAGATATCAACGGCACGTCGATTGTCGAAGTTCGCGGCGCGCACGTGCAAGCTAGCAGGAACGGGGGCTTCGGGGTCGTTGCCGGGAGCAACAGCGAACTGTCCTTCTTCGGGTATGCCACCTCGGCGGGGAGCACGTTGACTGTTGATGCGAACGTCCGGGGCGGTATCGCCCTTGGCGATTCGCTGCTGGAGGTCCTCAGCGAGAACACCACCATCACCGTGAGAAACAGCCCCGTGGGGATCATCGTCCGCCCCGGCAACATCGTCAGCCCCTTTGGGAGCGGCACGTTCGTTATCGAGAACAACGACGTCGGCCTGGACTTTCGCTTGGGAGGCACCGCGATTTTCCGCGGCGGGTTGACGGTGCAGAACAATGGCACCGGAGTGCGGACGGAGGACGGTGCCGGAGTCCTCTGGTTCATCTCCATTCCACCGAACCCGTCTGCCATCACGGGCAACGGCCTGGATGTGGATCTTCGTTTCGGAGCCCGCGCCACGTTCGATGGCGTTGCCGTTGGCACTATCACCTGTGATGGGACAGCCCTGAGTCGCGGCACTACCGTCTGTCCATAGGGGACGAAACACAGGATCAGTTTCGAGACTGAATGGAACGCGGTCGTCAGGAGCCGTGGAAGCCAGGCCGTGGGATGCGCGGCCTGGCTCACGGAGCAGGAGGCGCTTCTGCGCGTCGAGGCGGAAGGGGCCAAACTCGTAAGGGCAAACTGTGCGGACAGCGGCGGCGAGGATCGAACTCAACGCGACTGGTTGGACGGCGTCGGCGACGCTGCGGGACGCCCGTCTTTCGACGAGGTGCTGGCCGGCGCAGAGTTGTTGTTAGTGTTGGGGTCGGCTGATTCCTGCGTCGACTTCCATCCGGCGCGCTCGAGCAGCGTGACGGCGTAACGAATCGGCACGGCTTGATTCGAGTCGGCCAACAAGGCGAAGAGTTGGAAGTTGACACCGATCACGCGCCCGTATTGGCCGAACAGCGGCGCGCCGGAACCACCTTCGGCGGTACGCGCGTCATAAACGATGCGGCGGCCCTGAAGGTCATTGATATGCCCTTGCGACGTCGCCGGCTTAATCAGATTGAGTTCGGAAAGTCGCCCGATCAGTGCGTCGAACGACGACCCGTAACGGTTGCGGATGTCGCGCGCCTCGGCCTCCGGCAGGTTCGCCAGAATGCGGTCGTGGGCCGTTGGGTATCCCATCAGCACGACGCTTTTGCCGACGCCCGAAGCGTCCGAATCGGGGTCGAGCGGAAGCGTCGGGATGTTCGACGGTAGCTCTCTGCTTTCCAGGACGCAGACAGCAAGGTCGTCGCTTTTCGAAGCCTGTCGGGTACGGAGCGGAATCGGGTTGCGTTGACCGGGGAAGTAGGCCATCAGACTGATGATGCGCGGTCGCCCGGTGACGGCACTGCTCAGCGACTGCGTCGACTCGTCAGCCTTCCACGGCTCGTAGGCGATGTGCCGGTTTGTCAGAACGTAGCCCTCTCCGACGTGAAAGCCGGTGCCGAAGTAAGTGAATTCGGCGACGGGGCCGTTGCCTTCCGGAGTCAACGTCTGTTGTTGATCGTCACCGCTCTGGAGAGTCGCGCCCTCTTCAGTGACCTGCAGATCAGGATAGCGAAGCGGCCTGTTCGTGCCTGCCTCGAAGAACTGGTACTTGCCCAGAATCAGACAGACGCCGCTGCTGTAGGAACTGTACACCTTCGGCGCGACGGACAGACTACCGATAATCCGGTCATTCGATTCGCTGACGTTGCTTAACTGGTCGATGAGCCTCTTGAATTGCCCTTCGTAGTGAATCAGTTGACTCCTTTGCTCGTCGTTCAGACGGCGGATGCGCTGGAACTCTTTGAACGCCGAGAAGCCGAGGTACAGCATCCCGCCGACGAGCGCGGTGGCGAGCAGGAAGGTGAGTACCTTCGTGCTGGTGTTGATCTCGCGGATCAACTCGCGGGTGAATTCGCGGAGGAAAACTTTGGCGTCGTCGCGGCGCGCGGTTGCGGCTGCCTCGATGGCGGCATTCTCGATAAAGGGCGCGACCAGCATCTGCCCGCGAGGGCTGACCGGGGCGGGCAAATCCTGAACCGGGTAGAACTGGATGACGATCTCGGATTGCTCGATGCGCATCTCGTCACCGTCTTCGATGACCGAGCCGTAGGTCAGCGGCGTGCCGTTGTGAGTGATTGAAAGCGAGCGGTTAAAGTCGCCGACGCGGTAGTGGTCATGGGTGCGCGCCAACTCGATAACGGGGCTATCGATGATGGGAAGCAGCGAAGGCTCAAAGCGCAGATCGCAATCGGCGGAGGCACCGATGCGGATGCGGTCGAGGGAAAGTACCTCGGTGTGCTTTTCGCCACCGACCTCGATGTGTACAACCAGGCCAGTCGCCATAGTTAAGAAATCAATCCTCTTGCGCCGAGCAACTCGCGGAGGGAGGGCCGCTGAAGCGCTTCTGAACCTTCGTTGCCCTCGCGCGGGGCCGCCTCCGACGTGTATTCTATACTAACATTCTGAGCGCGGGCAAAAGCCGCCTCGCTGCGTTGTCGACGCGACCAGGATGAGCCGATTTCTAAGGCGTGACCCGCCGCGCCGACGGAGTTTTCGGATTGATTCAACGATACTTTGAAACAGTGTTTGAAACTATGTCTGAAACCGCGAAAACTGACGCCCTCGATCTTACTGAGCGGGACGACGTGTGCGCGCTGGCACCGGTTGTGTACGCGCCGGTGCGCCATCACGTGTTCGTCTGCAATGGCAAGTCGTGTGTCGCGGTTGGCAGCCCCGAAGTCAAAGAGGCCTTCCGCCGCGAATTGATCGCGCGCAGCATGCTGTTCAGCAAGCCGGCGAAGGGCGGCCACCTGAAGGGGAGTGTGGTGCTGACTGATTGCGGCTCGGTGGGATTCTGCGCCGTCGGGGCGGCGGTGCTCGTCTATCCGGACGGCGTGTGGTACGCGCAGGTGCGCGCCGAGGACGTGCCCGAAATCGTCGAAGAGCACATCGTCAACGGGCGCACCGTCGAACGCCTCGCGCTGTTCAAGGTGCCGGCGGAATCTCCGGCGAAGACAGAAACAGCCATGACAGCGGTCGCTGAAGTGCATAGTGTGGCGTCCGTCGAAGTGGATGTCGCCAAGCAACCAACGCGTGGTTGAATCGTCAGAGTGTGCAACACCGGGTCGCCTGGGCCGCATCCTACGGCGCGTGAAACCGGCGGTCATCAACTGAAGAGTTCGACGCCTAGCCGTGGACTCCATTTCTTCGCCAGAGTTATTTGATTGAAGTTTCCGATCCCGCGTTTTCGAGATGTTTTGCGTCGACCCCACCAACCATGATCGTTAACGTCGCTTAATTCACTGTTGGAGTTTTTGGAGAGCCTATGAAGTCACTGAAGAATGCGGCGTATCTGTGCGTGATTCTGGTGACGTGTGGTTTGTTTTCGGCGGCGCGCGCGCAGAGTTTCGAGGTGCAGACACACACGCTGAAGAACGGGATGGAAATCTTCGTGCAGCGCGATGCGTCGATCCCGAACGTCGCGCTGTATGTCTTCTACCGCGTCGGCTCGCGCAACGAGCGACCGGGCACGACCGGCATCTCGCACTTCTTCGAGCACATGATGTTCAACGGCGCGAAGAAGTACGGCCCCGGCCAGTTCGATCAGGTGATGGAGGCGGCAGGCGGCAGGAACAACGCCTACACCAGCAACGACGTGACGGTTTATCAGGACTGGTTCCCGCGCTCCGGCCTCGAACTGATTTTCGAGATGGAGGCCGACCGCATCGAAAATCTTGGCTTCGACCCCAAGATCATCGAGTCCGAGCGCGGCGTCGTCGGCAGCGAGCGGCGCACCTCGATTGACGCCAGCAACGCCGGCCTGCTCTACGAACAACTATGGGCGACGGCCTTCACCGCGCACCCGTATCAGTGGCCGGTGGTTGGCTGGATGGTGGATATCGAAGCATGGACGATGGAAGACCTGAAGAGCCATTACCGGATGGGCTATTCGCCGAACAACGCCACGATGGTCGTCGTTGGCGATGTGAGCGCTGACGAGATCGTGAAGCTGGCGCAGAAGTACATCGAGCCGATTAAAGCGAGCGAGCCGCCGTCGAAGGTGACGACGCGCGAGCCAGAGCAGTTGGGCGAGCGGCGCGTGACGGTGAAAAAGTTTGCGCAACTGCCGCTGCTGATGATCGGCTACCACGTGCCGGAAACTTCCAACTCCGACTACTACGCGCTGAAAGTTTTGCAAACGATTCTGTTCTCCGGCCAAAGCTCACGGATGTATCAGCGCGTCGTCGACAAAGACCAACTTGCGCTCGGAGTCACGGGCGACTACGAGTTCGCCTTCGACCCGACCCTGTTCATGGTCACGTCGCAGCCGAAAGAAGGTGTCGCACCGGAAGCCGTCGAGAAGGCCGTCTACGATGAACTGGAGCGCGTGAAGCGAGAGTCCGCGGGCGACCAGGAGATTGAAAAAGCGAAGAATATTCTGCTCGCTAATTTCTACCGGCAGATTAAGACCATCGATGGGCGCGCCAACCAGATCGGCAGCTACGAACTTTTTTTCGGCGACTATCGCAAGCTGTTCACCGCCGCCGAAGATTACAAGAAGGTGACAAAGGACGATCTGCGGCGCGTAGCGAAAAAATACTTTTCTGAAAAGAATCGCACCGTCGCGACGCTCATCCCCGACAAGTCCGAAGCCGAAAGCGGTGGGCAGGAAACCGAAGGCAGAAGACAGTAAGGCAAAAGTAAGCAGTTTTGAGTTTTCGGTTTTCAGCTCAAAACTCAAAACTTAAAACTCAAAACTGTTCGATGGCTTTTGTTCATCATTCATCCTGAAAATCTTTTGCTTAGGCGCTTATGTAAGGGACAATTGATTGTCGGGTGGCGGTCGATCACGCCGTGGAGAAACATTGGAGAAATATTTTATGAAGCGATTGTTCGCATTCTCATTGTTCGTCTTGATGGCGCTTGGAAGTGTAGCGCATGTCGGGGCGCAGGAGAGCGCGCTGAAACTTCCGCCCTACAAAAAGTTGAAGCTGAAGAATGGCGTGACCGTGTTGCTGATGGAACAGCACGAAGTACCGATCATCAACTTTGGCTTCATCATCAGGGCCGGCTCAGTTGCCGACCCGGCGGGCAAAGAAGGCGTCGCTTCGATGACCGCGGGGCTGCTGCGGAAGGGGACGAAGGCGCGCACCGCCAATCAGATTTCCTCTGAGTTGGATTTCATCGGCGGACAGTTAGTCGCTAACGCGACCTTTGACTACACCGCCGGAACCGCCGAGTTTATGAAAAAGGATATTGGCAAGGGTCTCGACCTGCTTGCCGATGTGATGCTCAACCCGATCTTCCCGTCGGACGAGGCCGCCAAGCTGCAACGCCAGCGCGTCGACGGGATCAAGGCCGCGAAGGATGAAGCGCAGGGAGTCATCGGCGCGTACTTCGATGCTTACCTTTATGGCAAGCACCCGTACGGACGCTCGACCAACGGAAACGAACTATCGCTCGCCACCATCACGCGCGACGACGTGGCAAAGTTTTACCAGACTTACTACACGCCGGCGAACACGATCCTCGCGGTGGTCGGGGATTTCAACCCCGCCGAGATGGAGCAGGCGTTGACCGACAAGTTCGGAGCGTGGCCGGCGAGAACTTCTCCGGCGGTCGCGCTGCCGGAAGTCATGTCGGTCACAGGCAAGCGACTGCTGCTGATCGACAAGCCGGATTCGACGCAGACCTTTTATCGCATCGGCAACGTCGGCATCCCGCGCACCAACGCCGACCGCGTGTTCATCGAAGTCGTCAACACACTCTTCGGTGGTCGCTTCACGTCGATGCTGAACAGCGAACTGCGCATCAAGACGGGTTTGACCTACGGTGCCCGCTCGGCGTTTGACCAGCGCAAGGC
>JACDEG010000078.1 GCA_013816505.1 Pyrinomonadaceae bacterium
GTCGGGGACAGACCGTGATGAAATGCTTTGAGGAGGGGGAAGGTTCAGACCCGCCGACGCCCGCCGAGACGAGGCTCGGTCAGTTCTTCAAACATCAGTATCAGGTCGGCGCCGAAAAACTTCTGGAGCACATGCCGAGATTGATTCTGATGGAGATACTCGCCGTGTCGCTGCTGGTGCTGCGGAATTGCATTCTCGGGGTGTTCGGCGACAAAGCCGAAAAGGTCAGGAGCAGCCCGCTCTATCTGTTCGGGGTCGATTACCCACTGCGTGCCTTCTATGGCGCGGTGCTGTTTTTGCGGCGTGCCCCGAACTATTGGGTCTCCGTTCAGGTCGGAGCATTCATCTTCAGCGTGCTCGCCCTCGTCATCGGCACGCTCTGGTGGAGCCCGATCATCTACGAGAAGAGCGCGGGCTTTAGCATCATGTTGTTTATGCTCTTTATCGTTGCCCCGCTGACCATTCTGTTCGCTCAATCTTATTACTTCTGGCGACAAAGGAAGGTAAGTAACGCCTGGTGGGGCGCATTTTGGATGGGAGTATTTGCGCTCCTTGCGGCGGCTGTCCTTAGTCCGTTGCTGCTGGTCGTCATCGCCTTCGCGGAAGTTGCCATCGAAGAGCAGGGAAGAATAGTCAGTAGCATTCAAAAACGAGCTTTCATCGCTAATAACTTCTCTGAAGAACATACCAATATGCTGGCGCAGTACGGTCTCGGCATAGCTTTTCTGCTCACCCTGGCGGCGTGTGGCTTCGGCTACTATTTGATGATTCGGCTCGGCCACCGGGGGCGACCCAAACCTAAGCAGTTGAAGAGGGTGTTAATAGATTCGTTCAGCTTCGACGAGATGTCAGCCCTCGCCGACCGGCTGGTGGCTTCCGCGTTGATCGCATGGAGGGAACTGAATGATAAGCTCACCGAATACCTCAGTGACCCCGTCGCGAAACCTTTGCTGGATAAACTTGAGAAGGCAAAGGCGTACGAGTGGGGCAAGGTAAAAAGCATTTTCGCTGATTACTTCGGCAGCGAAGAGATGAATCTGTTCGACAAGAAGTACAGCGATGCGGATGTGATGACATCGTCGGAGTTGGAACAACTGTGCAAGCATTACCTTTTCATCGAAGCGGTGCCGGCTGTCATCGAGCGACGCCTTTGGAATCTGGTATCAACACGCTGGCAAGAAGTGGAGAAGGTGCTTCGCGACTACTTCGAAAGCGACCACATAGATTTGATAAAACAATCTCTCTGGCGCGACACAGGACTGCGGCACGACGACAGCATCAGCAGCAGCAACGGAGAGCTTCCGCAACTCAACGAACATGACGTTCAGTGGGTGGTTGCGGAGATTGAAGGCGGGCGCATCACGGCCGACCAGAATCGATTGGTTGAGAAGCTGAAAAAGCGTCTGGCGGGATTGGCGCAGGTGCGGTGGGTGAGAGTGCGGGGTGTCGTCGCCGAGCAGGTCGCCGTCTCCCAAGTGGCCTCAATGATGTTGGGGAAGGTCCGCCTCGCACCGCGAGTCGAGTTTGCGAGACTGAAGCCGGTTCTGAAAGATTACATCGGAGCCGACGGCATGTATCTGCTGGAAAAACATCTGGCGGGCCGGGACGCGCTTCCCAGAGAAGAGTGGCGGAAGCTTCTCGAAGAGCATCTCAGCATCGAGGAAGTTACCAGGCGCATCGCGAAAACGCTGACCATACCCTCATCCGTCGATGACGACCAGACAGTTAATGAGAAGAGGAAAGCGTTGGCCGCCGACTTGGTCAGATGGGCCGAAAAGACCGGCAACATCACCAGGCTTGAGACCCAGATGGGATTTTGCAACCCGGAAGCGATGCAATCAATGTGAGCATCCGCGGTGTTGAAGTTGGTACCGGGGGCGGGACTCGAACCCGCACGACCTTTCGGTCAACGGATTTTCTTACCACTTCGGCTTTCGCCGCCTGCTGTCGGTGAATCGGTTCAGCAGTTTGTGGTCTGGACTATACCTTCACCTTTTATTACTTTCGCCGTAACAGTCAGGCGGGAGCCGTCTAGTCTCTACACTTTCCTTGGAGGTTCAAAAACATCCTCTCCAAGCTTAGCTCGGTGTTGCCAGCTCAAAGGTTTCACCGAATTTGACTCCATTCACACCGAAGATTTCGCTTCGGGTGCTCAATTATTTAAGTCCGTTGCGTCTGCCATTTCGCCACCCCGGCAGCTTGCGCGGCAAGATAGCATGAGGCTTGAGCACTTTCCAACTTCTTCACAGCCTGCCCACCGCGATGCTAGAATGATTACGCCATCGTAAACCCCCGCCGCCGAACTGAGCGAGCGGGCGAACTGTGATTTTATGACCGAAGAGAAAGAGATATTCCACCGCCACATTCAGCGCGCCGGGCTAAAGCGAACCGCCCAGCGCGACTTGATCCTAGACGTCTTCCTGCGCACCGAAGAGCACTTGTCGAGCGAAGACCTCTACAACCTCGTCAAGCGCGAGGACTCGGGCGTCGGTCACACCACGGTGTATCGCACGCTCAAACTTTTGGCCGAAGCCGGACTAGCGCGCGAGGTGCGTTTCGGCGACGGGCGGACGCGCTACGAGCACAATTACAAACACCCGCACCACGACCACATGATCTGTACCGAGTGCAGCACCACGGTCGAATTCTTCTCCCCTGAGTTTGAGGCTATCCAGGATGCCATCGCCGCGCAGCACGGCTTCGAGCCGGTGCAGCACTCGCTGCGCATCTTCGGCATCTGCCCGAACTGCCAGTGCAGTGCGCGCGACAACGGCAGAAAAGAGTCGGCCGCCGAACCCCGCGTTCGGTTCACCTCCGCGCCGGGCACACACTAGCGAAGGCAAAAGTGAAAAGGTGAATGGTAAAAGTGAAGGCGGAAACTCCTTTGTGCTTTTCCCGTCCGCTGGCAACCTTGCTTCTTTCAACGGAAGCGGTGTAAGTTTTCGGACAGTTCCCCAATACAAATCAGAAACAGACGCCTTGACTGGAGAGAGGACCGGAAATGAGTGTAAACGTCGAGTTGAAGATGGAGAGCGGCAGCCAAATCGGAGTCGTGGCTGAGGGGACGTATCTGTGGGACGCGGCCAAACGTTTCGGCGTGCGGCTGCCCGCCGAGTGCGAAGGGCGCGGCGAATGTGACACCTGCGCAGTGATTATCGAAGAGGGTGCGACGCTGCTTTCGGGTCTGACCGAAGCCGAGCGTGAACGCCTCAGCCCAGAACGGCTGGCGGCGGGCGAGCGCCTCGCATGCCAGGCGAAAGTCGTCAGCGGCGGCAATTTAATTTTAAGGCCGGTGCAGAATACGGAGCGCGCCGAGACGACCGAAGAGACCGTGACCGACTTCCGCAAAGAGTTCAAGCAGATGCCGCTTGATAAAAAACTCGCGACGCTGGTGCAGCTCGAAGCGGTCGCCGCGTTCGAAGCGATTAACGTTGTCGCCAATCTGCCTTACGTCGTGTTCGAGAAGGGGCTTGATCTATTGGCCGGTCGGGGCCGCACACTCTCGCGCCGTGAACGCGAGGCGCGCCGCCCGGCGGAACACCGTCCGGTCGCGCCACCAAGCGTGGATGAAGTGAAGAATCCTTCGACCTGAAGCCTGTCGGTCATCGCCGTTGCCCCCACTCATGTTTGAAGCAAAGCTCTGACATTGAATGTTGACGATCCTTCCGCGTTTGAGTTGATCCGGTGCGATGCTCGTCTAAACAGATTTGTCTGTCGCCGCCACAGGATCGTCACGCGCGTCCGGGGCGCGGCGGCCCGACACGCTCCACGCTCTTACTCACAACTTTAATCTTCGTCTTTTTCGCTCTTTCGTCCGCCGTCCGGCCTTCGTCTGGCGGTCAACAAGTGCCCGTTAAAGAGTCGTCAACGCGCTCGACCGAAGCGGAGCGTCGTGATTCGGAAACGACGGCGGGCGCCGTCCGTCAGGAGCACGGCGGGCACGAAGCAGGGAATTCGTTCAGTGGCGAGCGGGCTTTCGCGCATGTCAAAACGATGGTCGAGTTCGGCCCGCGCCCGCCGGGGTCGAAAGAATCAGTCAGGACGCGCGAGTATATTGTTGGCGAGTTGAAGTCGTACGGCTTGGCGGTGACGATTGATGAGTTTCGCGCGAAGACGCCAATCGGCGAGCGGCGCATGGCTAACGTGACGGCGGAACTTCCGGGGCAGTCGCCCGACACGATCATCATCGCCAGCCACTACGACACGAAGCTGTTCAAGGAGTTTCGCTTTGTCGGCGCAAACGACGGCGGGTCATCGACCGGGGCGCTGCTTGAACTGGCGCGCGTCCTCGCCGCCGCGACGGCGAAGTCGCGCTTCACTTACCGCTTCGTCTTCTTCGACGGCGAAGAGGCGTTCTGCCGCGACTGGGATCAGTGCGGGAAACCAAACGCGCCCGATAACACTTACGGAAGTCGTCGCTACGTCGCGCGCCTCGTCGAAGCCGGCGAGTTGAAGCGCGTGCGTGGGCTGATACTACTTGACCTGATTGGCTACAAAGAGTTGGAGTTTGGACGCGACTCGGAAAGCACTGATTGGCTCGTCGACATCATCTGGGAGACGGCCTGCCAGTTGGGTTACGGCGCAGTGTTCGTCGACCGCGAAGAAAGCATCGGCGGCGACGATCACCTCCCGTTTCTTCGTGCGGGAATCCCCTCGGTGGATATCATCCAACTCAATTCGTATCCGCACTGGCACACGCGCGAAGATACGCTCGACAAAATCTCGCCGCGGAGTTTGAAGATTGTCGGGGACGCGCTGCTCGCCGCGTTGCCGCGCATTGAGCAGAGAATGCTGAAAGGATGACGGCGAAAGAATTTTCGTCAGGCGGTTTCATCGCCTTTCATCCACATCAATTTAAAGGAGGGTAGTGGCAAATGTTCAAAGCCGCAGACATTCTGGTGCCGATTGATTTTTCGGCGTGCTCGCTGAACGCGGTGCGCGTCGCCGTCTCGCTGGCCGCGCCGGACGGCGACCTGACACTGTTGCATGTGATTGACGAGGGGTTTGTCAGAGAAGCCGCCGCCGCTGAGCTGGGGACGACGGACGAGATTACGGCGCGCCTGCGCGAGCAGGCCGAAGCCAACTTCGTCGGTGCGCTCGGAGAGATCGAGACGGGCGGGGTCGAAGTCGAGCGGATGATCGTCGTCGGCGTGCCCTTCGTAGAGATACTAAAAATCGCTCGCGACCTTGATTTGCCGATGGTCGTGATGGGCGTGCGCGGGCGCTCGACGCCGGCGGAAGAGATGCTCTTCGGCTCGACGGCGGAAAAAGTCTTACGCGGCACGCGGGTCCCGGTGCTCTGCGTGCCTTTCTAAATCAGGGCAGTAGAAGTAATGATTAGACCTCTTGCAAAAGTCGGGGTGGTCAAAATTATCGACCGCTAAAGTACTGGCTTTCCCATTCGGTCAGGGTGACTTTTGCAAGAGGTCTAATATCTCGATTGCGCCATGGGACAATTTCTATCAATCACAGGAGAATGAAAAGATGAGCACGGAACGTCATGCGGAGACGGTGATGGTGCGGGGCGAATACGCGCCGCGTGGTGAGCGTGGAGAAAAATTATTAGTTAACGGCGAGCGGATGGCGTTGCGCTTGTGGGAGCGCGAGGCCGCCGGCGAGAAGAAGCCGGAACACTCGAACCCTTACGAGTACGTCGCCTTCGTGATCGACGGCGCGTTGCGCGTGACGATTGACGGACACTCGTTCGAGGTGCGGCGCGGTGACAGTTATTGCGTCCCGGAGAACACGAAATACTCGCTTGAGATTTTAGAAGAGTCGACGGTCGTCGAAGCCACCTCGCCATCGGATCGCGGCCCGCATACGATGCCCGAAGAGCGATGACACGAGACGCGAAAAGAGTCGCGGTCATCGCCGGCGACGGCATTGGCCCCGAAGTGACCGCCGAAGCGGTGCGGGTGCTTGAGCGCGTGCGCGAAACGCACGGCGTCGCACTTGAACTTCAGCACTTCGACTGGGGCGCTGAGCGTTTCCTGCGCGACGGTGTGACGCTGCCGGAGGGCGCGCTCGAAATGCTGACGCGCGATTTCGACGCGATTCTCGCCGGGGCATTCGGCGACCCGCGCGTTCCGTCGAACAAGCACGCCGAGGATATTCTGCTCGGCATGCGGCGCGGCCTTGATCTGTACATCAACCAGCGCCCGGTGCGTCTGCTCGACGCGCGTCTGACGCCGCTCAGCGGGCGCGAAGTCGGAGAGATTGATTTCGTCGTCTTCCGCGAAAACACCGAGGGCGCGTACTGCGGCGCGGGAGGTTTTTTGAAGAAAGGCACGTCCGACGAAATCGCCACGCAGGAGGAATTGAACACGCGGCGCGGCGTGGAGCGGATCATTGTCGCCGCCTTTGAGTACGCGCGAGCACACGGGCGGCGGCGCGTGACGATGGCCGACAAGTCGAACGTGCAGCGCTTCGGCGGCGACCTCTGGCAGAGAGTTTTCAGGGAAGTCGCCGCGCGCTACGCGGAAATTGAAGCAAACCACCAGTACGTCGACGCGATGACGATGTTTATGGTGCTCGACCCGGCGCAGTACGACGTGATCGTGACGAACAATTTGTTCGGCGACATCCTGACCGACCTCGGCGCAGCGTTGCAGGGGGGCTTGGGGGTGGCGGCGTCGGGCAACATTCATCCGGGCCGCGTCTCTCTGTTTGAGCCGGTTCATGGCAGCGCGCCGCTGCTTGCGGGCAAGTCCGAGGCCAATCCGACAGGTGCTATTCTCACCGTGGCGATGATGCTAGAATACCTCGGTCATGACGCAGCCGGTGCGTCAATTGAACAGGCCGTCGGCGACAGCATTCAACATCACGAAACAACACGCGATCTTGGCGGCGCGCTTTCGACCGTCGAGGCAGGCGCAGCGATCCGGCGCAGAATCAAGGCCGAATCTCGCGCTTGACGGTTGTCAAGACCGCGCTTTTTCCACACGGGTTTTTCCAGCGGCAGGCAATTTATGAGCGGCAAGGGAAAAGAAGCGGCGCAGAGAGTTTTAGCCATCCTCGTCATCATGGCGATGCTGATGGTGATGGGCATTCCACCGACCGTGATTATCTTCTTTGTGACAGTCGTTTATTTCGTGTGGCGCGCCGTGCAGCGTTCCGAGCAGCAGGACGTCCGCTCGATCTTCGACTTCTACATCGTGGCGAACGAGATTCTGCGCGACGAAGACCGGCGCTGGTATGGGTTCGAAGTCGAGCGAGTGATCGAGCGCGGGGACGGCATCCTGGCCGCTATCACTGACCCGCCGCCTCTTGTCTATTACACGCTCGGCGCGCTCTACCATCGCTCGGGAAAGCACGAAGCGGCGGTTGAACACCTCTCCTACGTGTTGGAGAGTGAGCAGGGCGACGAACGCCACCGCCTCCATCCGTCGCCGGAGTTGCGCCGCTACGTGCAGGTGCTGCGGCGTCTGGAGCGCGAACCTGCGGACGCTCCGCAGACGATGGCCGCGATTCGCAGCCTTGACCGCGCACGGCGCACGCGCGCAGCAGTGATGCTCGAAGAAAGTCGCGCACAGGTCAGCGGTGCGACGTCCAACCCGGCCATCGCCAGTGGATCGAAGCCGGCGTCCACCACGCCGCCGCTCAGTTCTCCGCCCGCCAACTTTAATGCCGTCTCCGGCAAACGACAGACACCCGCCCTCGCGCCGGCGGTGCCGACGATGCCACCGCCTATCGCCGACGTGCTCCGCGACGTGTACGAGGAAGAGAAGAAGACTGCTTAAAATAGAGAAAGTAAAAAAGGCTAAAGGCAAAAGTGTAAGCAGGGTGACTGTTTTCCTTTTGCCTTTTCGCTTTTAGCTTCGGCCTGAAAACATATGCTCACCGCAGAAATCATCGCCATCGGGTCCGAACTGCTGACGCCGGATCGCACCGACACCAACAGCCTATGGCTAACCGAAAAGCTGAACGGCATCGGCGTCGAAGTAAAGCTCAAGACCGTTGTCGGCGACGATGACGCGCGCCTCGAAGAAACGATTCGCGACGCGCTCAGGCGCTCGCGGGTGGTGATTACGACCGGCGGCCTCGGCCCGACCGAAGACGACATCACGCGCAAAATCGCCGGGCGCGCGATGGGTCGGCGGCTGATGTTGAATGAGCAGGTGCTCGACGGAGTCCGCGCGAAGTTCATCGCGATGGGGCGGGCCATGCCGGAGATCAACGCGCGGCAGGCGATGATCATCGAAGGCGCGGAGGTGCTCGACAACCCGCGCGGCACTGCGCCCGGACTGTTCGTCGAACACGAGGGACGGTCGGTCGCGCTGCTGCCGGGGCCGCCGCGCGAGATGCGCCCGATGTTCGAAACGTTGGTGCTGCCAAAACTGGCGGCGAAGGCCGGAGACGTGCGCGTCGCACGGCGCATCCTGCGCGTCGCCGGGATGGGCGAGTCGGCGGTCGATGAACGCATCGCCCCGGTCTACACGCAGTACAAGAATCCGCAGACGACCATTCTTTTCAACAAGAGCGAAATCGAAATCCAACTGACCGCGCAGGCCAAGACGGAGCGCGATGCTGAACTGTTGCTCGACGGCCTCGCCGGTCAGATCGAGGAGCGTCTGGGTGACGCGATTTTCGCCTTCCGTGGCGAGATGATGGAAGAGATCGTCGGGCTGCGGCTCGCGGTCGGCGGCTTCACTCTCGCCGTCGCCGAAAGCTGCACCGGCGGCCTGGTCGCGCAGCGCATCACCGAAGTGGCCGGGTCCTCAAACTATTTCAAAGAAGGCGTTGTCGCTTACGCGAACGAATCAAAGGTGCGTCTCGTCGGCGTGCCGTCCGAACTGATCACGGAGTACGGCGCGGTGAGCGCGCCTGTCGCGGAAGCGATGGCCGAAGGCGTGCGACAACGCGCCGACGCGGATTTCGGCATCTCTGTGACGGGCGTCGCCGGACCGGGCGGTGGCAGCCCGGAAAAACCAATCGGCCTCGTCTATGTCGCGCTCGCCGACGACGCGCACACAGAGCATCGCAAGCTGATGCTGCCCGGTGACCGTCAACTCATCCGTTGGCGCGCTTCGCAGGCGGCGCTTGACCTTCTACGACGAAGGCTTATTTGACAGAAGACGGACAGTTTTCAGTTTTGAGCTGAAAACTGAAGGGCAGGTGCAAACACATCTATGCCAGCTTCAATAGATGTAATTTGTTAATCAATCAGCTAGTTAGCCGAGCATTGAGTGACCCGGACGTCCTTGCACTTGTCCACTGAAAACTGAAAACTGAAAACGGTTTACTTTTGCCTTACGACGTATGTCGCACGGAGTCGATTGAATGCTTCCGGTATTAGTCGTGGCGGCGGCTTACCTTTTAGGCTCGGTCCCGTTCGGCTATCTGATTGTGCGTCTGAGTGGGGGCGGGGATGTGCGCGAGGGTGGTTCGGGTGGAACCGGTGCGACCAATGTGACGCGCCGTGCGGGGAAGGCAGCGGGAATCGTGACGCTGATGCTTGACGCGATTAAAGGCGTGGCGGCGGTCGTGCTCGCGCGGTGGTTGTTGGCAGTGGATTTCGGAATCAATTGGTGGGTGGCGGCGGCGGCACTCGCGGCGATCATCGGACACATCTTCCCGGTGTGGCTCGGCTTCCGCGGTGGCAAAGGAGTCGCTACCGGACTCGGCATCTACCTCAGTCTGTCTCCGCTCGCGGTGGCGTTGGCAGCGGCGCTGTTTGTCATCATCGTGTGGGCGACGCGCTACGTTTCGCTCGGCTCAGTCACTGCCGCCGCCGCGATGCCACTGTGCGTCTGGTTGTTGAGTTGGCGCGGCGGGCCGAATCAGAGTCTTGCTCCGTTGATGGCCGCCACCGTCGCCGGTAGCGCCATCATCATCCTGATGCATCATGCTAACATCAACAGACTTTGGCGCGGAACAGAGAACAAGTTGAAGTAGCGATTAATGATCGTTCATGAAACGAATCGCGATCATCGGTGCAGGCGGGTGGGTCCGACTTGAGCTACCAGAATTTTCGCGTCTACACGAATGACGATGTAGTTGGGACGGAGTTGGGCGGCGCGGTGAAGAACGTCATTGCACTGGCGGCAGGCATCGTCGGCGGGTTAGGATTGGGCGCAAACAGCATCGCCGCTTTAATTACACGTGGTCTCGCTGAGATGGCGCGACTCGCGACGGCAGAGGGCGCGCGCCCCGAGACGCTGATGGGATTGGCCGGGCTTGGGGATTTAGTTCTCACATGCACCGGAGAGCTTTCGCGCAATCGTCACGTCGGGCAGGAGTTGGGACGCGGGCGTTCGCTCGAAGAAGTTCTGGCTGGGATGAACGAAGTTGCCGAAGGCGTGATTACGACGCGCGCGGTCAACCAGCTCGCTACACGGCGCGGCGTCGACATACCGATCACAAGCGGTGTGCATGCCGTGCTTTACGAAGGCATGCGCGCACGCGAAGCCGCCAAATGTTTGATGGCACGGCCACTGCGCGGAGAGTTTGAAGGGTCACGGTTTTGAGCGACATCACGAGCATCATCGAAAAGGCTGTGGCGGGCGGAGACCTCGTGCGCGACGAATTGGTGGCGCTGCTTTCGGTCGTCGACGAGGGTGCGTGCCGCGAGATGTACGCAGCGGCGGATGCTCTCAAGCGTCGGCTGTGGGGCGACCGCGTGACGTATGTCGTCAACCTGAATCTGAATTGGACGAACGTCTGTGTGCAGCACTGCGGCTTCTGCAATTTCCGCCGCAGCGAATCGGAGCCGGACGCCTATCGGATGACGCTCGAAGATTGCCTCGACAAAATCGCGCACCGACTCTCGTACGGCATCACCGAAGTGACGATTCAGGGCGGACTCGATACCGAGACCCCGGTCGAGTTCTATTTCGCCCTCGTCAGCGAAATCAAACACGCTTTTCCACACATCCACATCCATGCGTACTCGCCCGAAGAAATCGCGTTCCTGCGCGAGCGTACAGGCTGGGCTTACGGGCACATCATTGGGCGCCTGCGCGAGGCGGGGTTGGGGTCGATGCCGGGCACGGCGGCGGAGATTTTAGTCGATGATGTACGCCGCCGCCTCTGTCATCAAAAGGTGATGAGCGATGAGTGGTGCGAGATTGTCGAGACGGCGCACCGCGCCGGGGTGCCGACCACTTCGACGATGATGTACGGCCACATCGAAACCGTCAGAGACCGTGCAGAACACCTGCTGCGTCTGCGTGCGGTGCAGCGCAACACCGGCGGGTTCACCGAGTTCATTCAACTGCCGTTCGTCGCGGCGCGCGCCGATTGCGATCAAGCGCGGTCTGCATAGCCCTGAAACGCGCGAGACTTTGAACACCGTCGCGGCTTCGCGCCTCTTGTTTCAGGAGGAGCTGCCGCACATTCAGGCCGTCGCGTGGGTCAAGCGCGGACTGGATGAGGCGGTCGCGTCGCTCGGCTGTGGGGCGGACGACATCGGCGGGACGCTGATCGAAGAGAAAATTACCCGCGCGGCAGGCGCCGGCCACGGCTCGTACGTCCCGGCGGACGAGTTGCGTGCGCGCGTCGAAAGGGCGGGCATGCGGCCCGTCCAACGCACCACACTCTACGAACCAATCGAGATTGTCGCCTCATCGCGTGTTGACCGGAGTCGGTCGAACGCAGTGCTGTAACTAACACGAGCCATCTATTCATGTCCGACGAACAAGCAATTGTGACGAACCGCGCGGCCTTCTACGAGTACTACATTCAGGACAAGTACGAAGCGGGGATTATGCTGACCGGAACTGAGGTCAAGAGCGTGCGCGCCGGCCACGTCCAATTAAAAGAATCGTACGTCACGGTACGCGACGGCGAAGCGTGGTTGTTTAATGCCCACATTTCGCCTTATGCTCACGGCAACCGCGAAAATCCCGACCCGGTGCGAACGCGCAAACTGCTATTGCACCGGCGCGAGATTGATCGTTTAGAACAGGAATTAACACTCAAGGGGATGACGCTGGTCGTGACCCGTGTGTATATGAAGAATGGTCGTGTCAAGCTTGAGATCGGCGTCGCGCGAGGTAAGAAGATGTACGACAAGCGCGAAACGGAGATGCGCCGCACCGTCGAGCGCGAGACACGTGCCCAGTTAAAAGAACGTAATCGATAGCATAGGAGAAAAACAGAACATGGAGATTCAAACCGTCATCGGGCGTTACGCGGATGCGGACGTGCATGCACTGGCCGTCGCCGTCTTCAAAGACGAGAAGGCCGACGAAGGCTTTCTGAAGAGTCTGGATGCGGCGACCAGCGGCATCGTCCGCTCGATCATCGACGCGGAGGAGATCAAAGGCAAAGAGGGTGAGACGGCTTACCTGCATCTACCCGCAGACAAAGTTGGAATGAAAGCCAAGGGGATATTGTTGGTCGGCGTCGGCGAGCGCGACGGCTATAAACTCGCGCAGGTTTCGCAGATGGCGGGGGCTGCCGTGAGGGCGCTGCGTGCGCGGAACGTGAAGACCGTCGGGTTGGTCTTGCGCGGGCCGGAAGCAGCGGTCGAAGGCGCGGTGGCGAAGGCGGTCGAAGGCGCCATCATCGGTCTGTTCGAGCCGGATAAGTACCGCACGGTCGACAAAGAGGAACGCCAAATCGAGCGACTGGTCGTTGTCGCCGACGAGGGCGCGGACGAAAACGGCGTCAAGCGCGAGGCCGAGCGCGGGCGCATCATCGGCGAGTCCGTTAACTTTACGCGCGACCTCGCGAACGAACCCGGTGCCTTTATGACACCGACCATCATGGCCGAGCGCGCTCAGGATATCGCTCGCGAGTTCGGCCTTGAGATTGACGTGCTCGACCGTGGGCGCATGGAGCAGGAGGGAATGGGATCACTGCTCAGCGTGGCGCGCGGCTCCGAAGAACCTCCGATGCTGATAATCCTGAAGTACACGCCGGAGGGCAAGGCGAAAGGAAATGGCGGGCAGTTGGCGCTGGTCGGTAAAGGCATCACGTTCGACACCGGCGGTATCTCCATCAAGCCCGGCGAGAACATGGAGTTGATGAAGTATGACATGAGCGGCGGCGCCACCGTGCTCGGCGTAATGCGCGCGATTGCGCAACTCAAACCATCCATTCCGGTGATCGGCGTCGTGCCCGCGGCTGAGAACATGCCTTCCGGCAAGGCCACCAAACCAGGCGACGTCGTCCGCGCGATGTCAGGCAAGACCATCGAAGTCATCAACACCGACGCCGAGGGACGTTTGGTCCTTGCCGACGGAATCTCTTACGCGAAGAAACTCGGTGCGACACAGATCATCGACATGGCGACGCTCACCGGCGCGGTCAGCATCGCACTCGGCGACGTCAACACCGGCATCCTCGGAACCGATCAGCAATTAATCAACGAGATCATCGAAGCGGGCGCGGAAGTCGGTGAGAAATTCTGGCAGTTGCCGCTCGACAAAGAATACTCCAAGCAGATCAAGTCGGACATCGCCGACATCAAGAACGTCGGTGGGCGTAAAGCCGGCACGATCACCGCTGCCGCCTTTCTCAAGGAGTTCGCCGACGGCGTTTCGTGGGCGCACCTCGACATCGCCGGAACGGCATGGGGCGATGAGGCGAGACCGTTCCGCGCCAAAGGGCCGACGGGCGTCGCCGTGCGCATGCTGCTTAACTTCATCGACCGTGCCGCGCGTTGATAGTTTGGTCGGAGTGTCCACTGTCAAGGTGCTCTATCGCCTTCGCAAGCGTTTGAGTTAAAGTCTACAAACGGAGACACGGGCGTCTACATTTATGGACACTTGTAACGCGAAACAACAAAGAACCGAATGTATTGTTAGGATTTCCGTTTGCAAAGATTTGGCATGGGTGTTGCAATGGAGTGCATTAATTAGAGAGGGAGCGGTTACTACGTAAAAACGTCCTCGCCCCACTCGGTGGCCGACCGAGAAGCCAGGTGCCGCGCCTCTACTTTGTCCTCACCCGCATTCGTCTTACCTTAACTCAAAGTTCCCACCCCGTGCGGTTGACGGGTGGGACGAATGCGTTAAAAAGTGGTATATTCCCGCCTAGGGCAAACCATCCAGTGCCCGCTTGAACCAAGCGAGCGTCACCCGAGACGTTCCATCGTCAGCTTTTGTAACATCGAAGGAAAGCGCGGTGGTTGATTACTATCAAATTTTGGGAGTGAAACGTCATGCGTCGGCGTCAGAGGTCAAGACGGCCTACCGGCGGCTGGCGCGCCAGCGTCACCCGGACGTTAACGGTGGGACGGATCAGTCCGCACGCGAGTTCGCACTCATCGCGCTCGCTTACCGTACCCTCAGCGACCCGCAGGAGCGTGCTTATTACGACGCGCAACGCGAGCGGATCATGAGCAGCGGCGCCTCCGTCCTGCACTCCGATAACCCACACGCCAGGCGGATGCGGCGCGTGGCGGCGCAGGCGCGCTGGGACAGAGCAGTTGACCGCTGGATCGAGGCCGAGAGAACCGAGACGTTTGCGCGCACCCAAGCGGTCTTCACGACCGTCTCGCTGTTCCTTTCAACTTTCTTCGTGGCCATGCTAAAGCCTCGTCTGTGGCAGAGCTTCGATTACGTCGGGCGTGCGGTTTTGATCACGCTGTTTCTCATCGGACTCTGGCATCTGGCCATCAGGTTGCGCGCCAGCTTTGAACGTTACACCTACCAACCCAAAGCGATCCAGGATTCGATCATCAACGGGCCGAAAGAGGAGCCTGCAAAGCCGTTTACACGCTTCACCGCCTCGGCGTTCCTGGTGGTCGGGTACGCGACCAGCCTCGCCGCTGGACTCTTCGTCGGCTCGCACGTGCATTACATCCTGCTATTCAATGAAATCCCTTATCTGTTTGGTCGAAACATCCGGCTTGACCTTTTATTCTACCCACCAATAGCCGTACTGATCGTCGACACGATGCACACGGTCGCTTCAAAGATCGATTAACCGGGTGGACTTCGCCCGCCAATCTCACATCATCCCGCCGCCCGCCGTCTCGAGCGGACGCGAAGTTGCGATTTTTAACTTGGCTCGTGTATATTTCCGGGCACGCGATCACGAAAAAGCCGCCCCACCCTCAACCGTACGGGTCGCTTGGGAGACCTGCACGATCTGGACGCGCTACACGTTCTTGTCGTCTGGGAACCACACCCGCACCACTGTTATCTTGAACTCGGCGGACGCAGGTTAAGTATAGAAGCGTAACCTCAATGTAGAGTTTGCAAAGGCTGGAGACTCGCAAGAAGCAGGTGATTAAAAAACTAACGCGCGCGCATCATCGCGCCGAAAACGATTCGCCGACGGCCTCCCGAACGTCGCTTGCATACTCCCTGCGGAGTTGACAGCGTTTTGGCCGCTCGGCTTCGACGAAAGAGGAGCCGCAAGATGGCCAAGCGTATAACTGAACGACATCGCCTCGCTCTCAAACTCGACAACCTGAACGATTCGGAAGTCCGAGAAGTCCTCGACTACATCTCGATCATGGAATCAATGCGTCGCGCGACCACGCTCCCCGATCTGTGGGAGGACGAGTTGGTCGCGCTTTTGGCTGACGCCCGCGAAAACCAGCGCGCGCGTCAGGTGTTTGAATGGGAGACCGTCCGCCGTCACGCCGAGCGCCGAGCCTCCACCGCCGCGGTCGCCGTGCACGTATGATTCAGCGCGGCACGACGCCGAACGAATTCAGGTCCGACACTGCTTCGCCGCGACGGCGCGCGTCTTGGTACGTGCTTCTCGCGATCTGCCTGTGTGTCGTTCCGGCCCGTGTTTTCGCGCGGCATCACTCCGGCGATTGGTTCATCGTGCAGGACGCTTTGACGCCGCTTCAATTGACGGTCGAGGCAGAGCGAGCGCGACTCAGTTCCGACGATTCCGAAGTGCGGCGCGACGCCGTGCTCCGGTTGGGTGCTATCGCGCGCCCGGAAAGCGCCCGCGCCGCGGGCATCGCGCTCAATGATTCGTCGCCTGCTGTCCGCGCCACTGCGGCGCATGCTGTGTCGGCCCTTCCCGCAGCGGAAGCAGCCGCCTTGATCCTGCCGCTGCTTCGAGATCGTAGTGAGTTCGTCCGCCAGGAAGGTGCTTACGCCCTCGGCGCGGTGCTCGCTCGCATTGCGGTGGTGCCCCTGGTCAGCGCCCTCGAACGTGACAAAAGCGCCGGGGTGCGCGGCGCGGCAGCGGTAGCTCTGGGCCAGATCGGGGATGTATCGGCAGTCTCGGCGCTGGCAGAGACTTTGGCCCGCCGTGTGCCGCGCAGCGGATTCTTGAACCGCATCACGCGTCGCAGGACTGAAGAGAACGAATTTGTGCGGCGGTCGGCGGCCCGCTCGCTCGGTGAGATCGGTGACGCCAGAGCGGTTCCCGCGCTGATCAGCGTGCTCAACGACGAGCGGTCAGCTGATGACTTGCGGCGTGAAGCGGCACGGGCACTCGGACTGATTAAAGACCCGGCGGCCGTGCCGGCGCTGCGCGGCGTGCTCAATGCGCGCGACCCATATCTTGGGGTCATCGCTTTAGAAGCGTTACGAAGAATTGAGAACCGTGTTGGCACTCCACTGGGCCATTCACTCGTCGGCGGCCAATCCGTTCATCAGGGCAGGCGTGAATAACATAAATCCACTCATTGCTCGGCGTCGCTCATACACTTTCATTGGCGGGTACGGAAGCAGTTAGTCAAGGAGGGTGAACAACTCGGTTCAGAGATATTCATAAGTGAATAAAAAGCGGCGGGCGT
>JACDEG010000505.1 GCA_013816505.1 Pyrinomonadaceae bacterium
GAAGGTGGTGATGCGCCTCCTCGACAAAGAGCGTTTGATGCTCGACATGACGAAGCTCGGCTTCGAGCAGGAGTCGCTCGTCAAGTTCCAGCGCAACATCATACGTCCGTACGGCATGGTGCTGGTCACCGGGCCGACCGGTTCGGGCAAAACCAACACGCTCTACTCGGCACTGCAATCGCTGAACACAGTGCAGACGAACATCATGACGGCGGAGGACCCGGTCGAATTCAATCTCGTCGGGATCAACCAGGTGCAGATGAAGGAGCAGATCGGGCTGAACTTCGCCACCGCGCTGCGGTCGTTTCTGCGTCAGGACCCGAACATCATTCTGGTCGGCGAAATCCGCGATTTCGAAACGGCGGAAATCGCCATCAAGGCCGCGCTCACCGGCCATCTGGTCCTCTCTACGCTCCACACCAACGATGCCCCGTCGACCATCTCGCGCCTGATGAACATGGGCATCGAGCCATTTCTCGTCGCGACGAGCGTCAACCTCATCCAGGCGCAACGACTGATCCGACGCATCTGCGCGGAATGCAAAGTCGAACACCCGACTCCGCCCGAGGCCCTCATCGAAGTCGGCTTCACGGTCGAGGAAGCGCAGCGGCTTAAGATGTTCAAAGGCCAAGGCTGCAAGGTGTGTCATAACACCGGCTACAAAGGCCGCGTCGGCCTCTACGAAGTAATGGAGATTACTGACGATCTCCGCGAGTTAATCATGATCGGCGCTTCGGCGCTCGAGCTGCGTAAGCGCGCCATTGAAGATGGCATGATCACGCTGCGCCAGTCCGGGCTTTACAAAGTCAGAGAAGGTGTCACGACAATCGAGGAGGTCGTGAGAGAGACGGTCGCGTGAAAGCCATGAATATATTACGTCCTTTGCTTCTGTCGATATTAATTCTTACCTTGCTGGCCGCTGGCCTGCCCCTCAGTATCACACTGGCGCACTGGGGCCATCGCGCTTCTGTTAGCGGCAGCAAAGGTGGCAAACACCTGCGCCGCCGGCATTCGCGAGCGTGGTGGCGTCGTCGGCGCGCTCGCCTGCAACGCCAGCGCACACTCGCGCAGGCTCGGCGGCGGCGCCGCCGCGGTAACAATTTTGTGATCAGCGCGCTCAACACACGGCCTCGCCTGCCGGTCTCGGCTGGCGTTACCCCGGCCCGCGCATCTGGCAGGACGATGGCAGCGGTTCCCACATCGCGCCTTCCCTTCGACATTCAACTGCCGCACACGTGGAGCCGCACGGGCGCGAAAGCCCCCGGCGAGATGCGGTTCGTCGTCAACGGCGCGGACGGGCGTGCCGCCGGCTCGGTAGTAATCGCTCCGGTCGCGTCAGGGGCAGCGGGCGATTCGTTCAGCGCGTCGCGCAGGAAATCGCTCGGCGGGGTGTCGCTCGCGACGCTCGGCCGCACCGTCATTGACCGAATGATTGCCGAAGGCGGATGGGTGATGAACGACTTCGTCCGCCAGATGGAAGGGCGCCGCGTCTACGTCGTGCTCGCGCAGAGCGGGACGCCGGGCGCGCCGAGTCAATCGTGGACCTTCTACTTCACCGAAGTCGACGGGCGCATCTACAGCCTCGCGGCGAACGCGCCGCTGGCGCTGGCCGCTCCGCTGGCTGCCGACTCCGAATCGGTGCTGGCCTCGCTTCGTCTGCACAACGCCACTGCCGCGATGTCGGCGCAGGCCCTCCGCTAAATCAACCGACCGGCGGGCGCGTGTGCCCCGGCGATCACAACTCGTGATTGCCGGGGCACGCCCCTCGCCGCGCGCCATCTTGGACGCACCGGGTCAGTTAAACTTTATGTCACAAAATGAAACTTCGCTTGGGCAAATTTCGCTCTCCGACCTGCTGAAGAAGATGGTCGAACTGGGCGGTTCGGACTTACACATTACGACCAACACTGCGCCGCAAGTGCGCGTCCACGGCCACCTGCAGGCGCTCGAAGGGGTCAAGGTGATGACCTCTACTGACACCAAGTCACTCGCCTACAGCGTGCTGACCGACGCGCAGAAGCACCGCTTCGAAGAAGCGCTCGAACTCGACTTCTCCTTCGGCGTGCGGGGTCTTTCGCGGTTCCGCGCCAACCTGTTCAACCAGCGCGGCGCGGTCGGCGCTGTCTTCCGCGCGATTCCCTACGAGATCAAAACGTTCGAGACGCTCGGCCTGCCGGCGGTCGTCTCGCAACTCTGCGACAAGCCGCGCGGGCTGATCCTTGTCACCGGGCCGACCGGCTCCGGCAAGTCGACAACGCTCGCCTCGATGATCGACAAGATCAATCGCGAGCGGCACGAACACATCGTCACCATCGAGGACCCGATTGAGTTTTTGCACAGCCACAAGTCGTGCCTCGTCAATCAGCGCGAGGTCGGTGCCGACACGCACGGCTTCAAAGAGGCCCTGCGCACGGCACTGCGTCAGGACCCGGACATCGTGCTGGTCGGCGAAATGCGCGACCTCGAAACCATCGAATCGGCGCTGCGCATCGCGGAGACCGGCCACTTGACGTTCGCCACGCTGCACACCAACAGCGCGGCCTCCACCATCAACCGCATCATCGACGTTTTCCCTTCCGCGCAGCAGTCGCAGATTCGCGCGCAGTTGTCGCTCGTCCTTGAAGGAATCATGTGCCAGGCGCTACTGCCGAAGTCGGACGGGCGTGGGCGGGCGATGGCGCTCGAAATCCTCGTCCCGAACGCCGCGATTCGCAACCTGATTCGCGAAGACAAGGTTCATCAAATCTACTCGATGATGCAGACCGGCCAGGGTAAGCACGGCATGCAGACCTTCAACCAGGCGCTCGCGTCGCTCTACCACCAGAAGCTTATCTCGATGGAGACCGCGATCCAGCGATCTTCGAACGCTGATGAGTTGCGCGAGTTGATCGAACACGGCGCGGGCCTTAACAACGGCCAGGGCGGCGCACCCGGCGCGGCCCCCAAACCCGGCGCGCATCCGTCGCCCTACGCCCAGGGGCGCCCCGTCGGCGCCCGTCCCGGCACACGGTAAGTCAGTACTCATCACTCGGTACTCATTATTTAATGAAGGAGTTTGATCCATGCCCACATACGTCTTCAAAGGACGCAACCGGCTCGGCGAAGTGATCGTCGGCGAGCGCGCGGCGGACAGCCACGACGTGCTGCGACTGGCGCTGCGGCGCGAGCAGGTGATGCTGACTTCTGTCAAAGAGAAGGGGCGCGAAATCGCTCTGCCGAAGCTGAAGTTCGGCGGCAAGAAGAAGGTCAAGGCAAAGGACCTGTCGATCTTCACGCGCCAGTTCTCGGTGATGATCGACGCCGGGTTGCCGCTCGTGCAGTGCCTTGAGATTATCGCGCAGCAGCAGGACAACAAAACTTTTCAGCAGGTGCTGTTGCAGGTGCGGCAGGATGTGGAAGAGGGTTCGACGCTCGCCGCCGCGATGGCGCGCCACCCGAAAGTCTTTGACCAACTCTTCGTCAACATGATTGAGGCGGGCGAGGCGGGCGGTATCCTCGACCTGATTCTGCAACGCCTCTCGACCTACATCGAGAAGATCGTCAAGCTCCGCCGCGACGTGATCTCGGCGCTAATCTATCCGTCGGCGGTAATCTTCATCGCGGTGATTGTGGTCGCCGCGATTATGATCTTCGTCATCCCGCAGTTCCAGGCAATCTTCCTCGGGCTTCTCGGCCCTGGCGAACAACTCCCGCTGCCGACGCGCATCGTCGTCGGAATCAGCGACTTTCTCGCCGGCTGGGGCGGGCTGACAATTTTAGTTGTGATCGTCGGCACCTTCTTCGGCCTCGGCGCCTACTACAAGACCGTCAACGGACGACGCAACATCGACTGGGCGACGCTCAAGGTTCCGATCATCGGGGACATCCTGCGCAAGGTCGCGGTCTCGCGCTTTTCGCGCACACTCTCGACGCTGCTTTCGTCGGGCGTCCCGATTCTCCAGTCGCTCGACATCACCGCGCGCACCGCCGGCAACGTCATCCTCGAAGAAGCGATTACCAGCATCCGCGTCGGCGTCGAGCGTGGCGAAAGCGTCATCGATCCGCTGAAGGCGACCGGGGTCTTCCCGAACATGGTCGCGCAGATGATCGGCATCGGCGAGCAGACCGGTGCGCTCGACGCAATGCTCGGCAAGATCGCCGACTTCTACGAGCAAGAAGTCGACGCGGCGATTGCCAACCTGCTGACACTGCTCGAGCCGGCGATGATCGGCTTCCTCGGCGTTACCATCGGCGGCATCGTCATCGCGATGTACTTACCGCTGTTCACGCTGATCGGCAAACTCGCCAACTCAAGCTGACGCTCCGACTGCTCGACTCTGGCGGCCAAACACACCGGCGGCGCCCGAAACTGAACAAGGCGCGACCACCCTCGGTCGCGCCTTGTTCGCGTGCGGGACCGGCTTTCGTTCTTAACAGTTTTGAGTTTTGAGTTCTCGGTTTTCAGATATGAGGAATTAGATGAAGTCGAAAGGCGCTGAGCACTCCGGCATCAGTCACGAGAGTTTTCAGCCGAACCCAGGTTGATCTAAAAACTGAAAACTGCAAACTGACCGGCTTAACGCCTTGCGGCATCTTTTCGCGCCCGGTCCCAATGCTTGTTCGCGTTCGGCGCACTTGTGTTAGGCTGGGGCGCGATGGCGAAGGCGGAGAATAGTTTGAAAGTAAGAGTCGATG
>JACDEG010000506.1:0-3561 GCA_013816505.1 Pyrinomonadaceae bacterium
AACGGAACTGGCAACATCACCTCGAAGCAGGAGTTCGGCGATGTTCAACTGCACGTCGAGTGGGCGTCACCAGCCGAGATTAAAGGCGAGGGACAGGGGCGCGGCAACAGCGGTATCTATCTTCAGGGCCGCTACGAAGTGCAGGTGCTGGATTCCTACAACAACAAGACGTACTTCCACGGGCAGGCCGGCAGCGTCTATAAACAGCACCCGCCGCTCGTCAACGCGACGCGCCAGCCGGGCGAGTGGCAGACGTACGACATTATCTTCCGCGCGCCGTCGTTCGACGATCAGGGGAATGTCATCAAGCGCGCGACGATCACTGTGTTGCACAACGGCGTGCTGGTGCAGGATCACGTCGAAGTCAGAGGCACGACGACGCACGTGGGCGAGCCGAAGTACACCAAACACGCGCCGAAACAGCCGATCAGCATTCAGGATCACGGCAACCCGGTTCGCTTCCGCAATATCTGGGTGCGCTCTCTGTGAACGTCGCGGACGTGGTAGCAATAGTTCTGCGCGTTGTATCCGCCTTGACGGTTATGAACGTCTCGCGCCGGACGCACTCTAGTGTTAAGCCGAGCGCGAAAGTCTCGTTCAATTGCTTCGTGTCAGGTGTCCCAAGCTATGTCAAATGTAGTTACCGCGGAATCGGAAATCCACGGCATCGGCGTCTTCGCAAATCGTGACTTTGCAGAAGGCGAAACCATACTCATCACAGATGACTCGCGTATTGTTGATGATGAACATCCGTTGCGCTTTGATTTAGGTGAGTATGATTACCATTGCGATTATCTCGCTAATGGCAAAGTCGTCCTTATGCCGTCACCCGCACGCCACATCAACTCGGACTGTGACCCAAACACGTTTGTTAAAACGATTGGCGGAGTCCGTCATGTCATAGCGCGAAGAGCTATCAAGTCAGGCGAAGAGATTACTTACGACTACGTTATCAATTGTCATGGCGGGATTGTGTGGCAATGTAGTTGTGGAAGCCCGTGTTGTCGAAAGACAATCGTTTCTAGTTTCTTCGAGTTGCCGGAGAGGACACAGAAAGTATATCTGCCGTTGCTTGATGAGTGGTTTATTGAAGAACATCGTGAAAAGGTTGAGATGCTTCGACGACGGGCAGATATGAAAAGTAGTCAATCGCTGTAATCGTAATGCGCAATCGAATAAGCGGTTCGAGCTTTCTGTTTAATCGCTTCGCTCTTTAACAGCAGCTCAACCGCAACGTTCGAACGAACGGAGTTGAAAATTGATAATTGCCAAAAGATGCTTGCTGTTTGCGATGTGCGCGGCGCTGCTATACGCGCTTTGCCCTGGCGCGATTCAGGCCGCGCCGAAGACGCTCGACATTTATTTCATCGACACCGAAGGTGGTGCGGCGACGCTGATCGTAACCCCCGCCGGCGAGTCGATGCTCATCGACTCCGGCTACCCCGGCGAGCGCGACGCCGGTCGGATCGAGCGCGTCGCGCGGGAAATCGCGGGCCTGCGGCAGATCGACCACTACATCACTACACACTGGCACATCGACCACGTCGGCGGCATCGGGCGGCTCGCGCAACTGATCCCGGTTGGGAATTATTACGATCACGGATTCCTCGACCCGCTTCCGCCGGACGTGAACAAGGAGTTGATGGATGCTTACCGGCAGGCATCAGGCGACAAGTCGCGCGCGGTGAAGGCGGGCGACGAAATCAAGTTCTCAAGACGATCAGGCGCGCCCTTACGTCTGCGTGTGATCGCGGCGGGCGGTGCGGTGATTGGCGAAAAACCCGGCGCGCCGCAGATCGTTCCGTGCGGCCCAGATTTCAAGCCGGAGAAAGAGGACACCTCAGACAACGCGCGCAGCATCGTCTTTCTGCTGACCTACGGCGGCTTCAAATTTTTCGACGGTGGCGATTTGACTTGGAACATGGAGCACAAACTGACGTGCCCAAAGAACCTCGCCGGCGCGGTCGATGTGTTTCAAGTCAACCATCACGGGCTGGACTCCAGCAACCACCCGGCGCTCGTCACGGCGCTTAAGCCCCGCGTCGCGATCATCAACAACGGCCCGCGCAAAGGTGGCCAGGCTCGCACCTTCGCGACCCTGAAGCAGTCGAGCGCGGCGGAACATATCTACCAACTGCACCGCAACATGCAGACGACCGACGCCGACAACGCGCCGCCATCGCACATCGCCAATGATGCGGAGGACTGTAAGGCGGAGTTCATCAAGCTCTCGGTCGCGGCGAACGGAAAGTCTTACACCGTCACCGTGCCGGGTAAAGGGACGACCCGCACGTATCAGACGAAATAATCGAGGATCGACGGTCTTAACACAGCGACACAGATGTCACAGAGAAATGCATCAATCTTCTGTGTGACATCTGTGTCTCTGTATTATGACTGACTGCCGCCGCACCCGACATGAAATGATAATGGATCCCGGTATCAGTTGTTGTGACGACTACTTCTTTGGGAAGTTCGGATCGGCCTTCACTTCGCTGATCTGCGTGGTGTGTCGCTCGGTGTGGGCGGCCATGAACAGCATCCATTGGTAAGCGTCTAGTTCCTTCAGGACTGGATTCGGGTAGATGTGCGCGCGCATGTCCTCCTGCGTTGTCTTGATGTAGTTGATCGCAGTGTCACGGCTGGCTTGAAAATCTTTAACCAACTCTGCCTGAGTCTTCCAGCGGCCGGTGGGCTTCAGCATCTCCGGCGCCTGCGCTTTAGTGCTGCGGTCGGGGATTCTTTTCATAATCACCGCCTCTTTGCCCTTTGTTTCGCCCTTCTTCTCCGGCGCCGCCGGCGACTTCATGATCTTCTCCATCACTATTCCGTTCAGCGTCTGTTCGCTGAGCGCGATGTGCTCCGCCACTTCAGCCACCGACCAGCGGTCGGGCGCGGACTTAAACTTCCACTGCTCTTCGGAGAGACCTTCAACCGACTCTAAAAACTTTTTGCGCGTCTCTTCAAGATAGCGCACCGCTTCGTCGCGCTCCGCTTTCGTCAACGTCCCCGTTTCCTGCGTTGCCGTTTTGGCATCGGCTGACGCACTGGTCTGCGCCCGCGCCGTTAGCGAACACATGACGCAGATGGCGAACAACGACGCGACGGCAAGAATGTATACTCCGGCGTTTCGCTTCGGCAGTGGCTGTCGCGAAACGCGCGCGGCTTCTATCGCGGCGTCATCTGAGACGCTACGTATTTTTGCAATCCACTCTGTCTCAATCATCTTTTCGACTCCTTTACTCGACCGACGATGAAATAGTTGTGCGAGATGGGCGCCCCTTATACTCTGTTTCAAGAGTCACGGAGCATTCCCTTTAATCTTTGGAGCGACGCTCCAGCAAGCACTTTCGGATTAAACGAACAGGTTGCTATTATCACACACGCATTCTCGCCTTACACGAATTATTTCGAAGGCTGGTTGGTTCGTCAGCACTGTCTAAGTGAGTAGCCAAAAGTTTTGTCAAGAATAGTTCTTTGATATTTTCTGAGCATGAGAAAAGCACTCAGCCCGCGTGAACTCGGCTTCACCACGCGTGACCACCTGAAGTTGGCGAAAGC
>JACDEG010000506.1:3571-4670 GCA_013816505.1 Pyrinomonadaceae bacterium
CACTATCTAGCAGTCGCCGGCCATACCGCCTGAACCTTTGTCAGAAAGAACTTTTGCCGAGACAGGAGACGACCAGATGTCCACACCGGCGCGCCCTGCTGCCGTTACGCACCAACCAGACCCGAATGACGAATACGCTCTCTGGAAGGTCATCGCCGCGTCGTCGGCGGGGACCTTGATCGAGTGGTACGACTTTTATCTATACGGCACGCTGGCGGTCTTCTTCTCGACGCTGTTCTATCCGCCGGGCAACCCGACCGCCGGCTTCCTCGCTAGTCTCGCGACGTTCGGCGCCGGTTTCGCTGTCCGCCCGTTTGGCGCGATTTTCTTCGGGCGGATCGGCGACCTCGTCGGGCGCAAGTACGCTTTCCTCGTCACGCTGGTCATCATGGGCGGCGCGACGACACTGGTCGGACTGCTGCCGACTTACTCGCAGATCGGCCTCGCCGCGCCGATCATGTTGGTGGTGCTGCGTCTGTTGCAGGGCCTCGCGCTCGGCGGCGAGTACGGCGGCGCGGCGACCTACGTCGCGGAGCACGCGCCCGACGACCGACGCGGCTACTTCACCAGCTACATCCAGACGACTGCGACGCTCGGTTTCTTCATCGCGCTGGCGGTGGTGCTGGCGACGCGCTACACGGTCGGCGACGCGGCTTTCAGGTCGTGGGGCTGGCGCGTGCCATTCCTGCTGTCGGGGCTTCTCGTCGTGCTCTCGTTCTACATTCGCGTGCGGCTCCGCGAGTCGCCGCTCTTTAGCCGTCTGAAAAGTCAGGGCAAAACTTCGACGGCCCCTCTGCGAGACAGCCTCGGCAACAAAAAGAACTGGAAGCTGATTCTGCTTGCGCTCTTCGGGGCGACCGCCGGGCAGGCCGTTGTCTGGTACACCGGCCAGTTTTACGCGCTCTTCTTTTTGCAGACCGCGCTTAAAATCGATTACGTCACAGCGTATATCATCGTCGGCGTCGCGCTGGCACTGGCGACGCCGTTCTTTCTTGTCTTCGGCAGACTCTCTGACCGCATCGGCAGAAAGGGTGTGATGATGACGGGATGCCTGCTCGCCGCACTGACTTATATCCCGATCTACGTCGCGATGAGCGCT
>JACDEG010000507.1 GCA_013816505.1 Pyrinomonadaceae bacterium
CCGCTTCTCGCCCTGCCATGATTTCAGACGGTCTTTTGACATTCGCGGGCAGCTACCGCACGCGAGCACGGGAAAGCACTATCCACCTTGACATCTGTCAGCCATATCAACGCTGCGGTTAACCGGCGCGCACGATTCTACATTGATAACAAAGTTGCTGGAAGCGCGTCCGGTTGAACCGCTTGTTCGGCTGCTGACTTGAGTAAAAGCATTGACTGCCTGCTAGATTTAGCATAGAAGCTATCTGCTTTATATCTTTCGCGGAATGGAGAATCGTCATGCCTAAGTACGTTATCGAACGAGAGATTGCTGACGCCGGTAAATTGTCCGCACAGGAGCTGCAAGCCATCTCACAGAAGTCTTGCGGAGTGTTCAGCAATTTGGGGCCGCAAATCCAATGGGTTCAAAGCTACGTGACAGATGACAAAGTTTACTGCGTGTATATCGCGCCGAATGAGGAAATAGTGCGAGAACATGCGAACCAAGGCGGCTTTCCAGCAAATCGTATTTCGGAGGTGAAATCGGTGATTGATCCGACGACCGCCGAAGCGTAGCCTGCCAAGCAGTAGGTTGAAACACTACACGCAGCCTAACAACCGCTTGCAGCGCGACGCCTCGACAGCTTCGTTGTCAAGATGCTTCCTTCGCCGCTGCTTGGATGCTGCTCGCTCGGCGCGGCTGAAGCGGGGCGTTAGGTCGCAGGTATAGTTGAGATATGAATGATGTAAGAGAATACGAAGTGGCGCTCTCGTTTGCAGGAGAGGATCGCGCCTATGTTGATATGGTAGCTGACTGCTTGGTCGCGCGGGGCGTAAAGGTGTTCTATGACAATTACGAAACCGCAGACCTTTGGGGTAAAGACCTATATAGTCACTTAACGGCTGTATATAAGGACAAGGCACAATACACCCTGATGTTTATCTCTCGTCACTACCGCGAAAAGCTATGGACTAACCACGAAAGGCGCGCTGCACAGGCGCGAGCTTTCCAAGAGAGTCAAGAGTATATCCTCCCAGCGCGCTTCGACGATACTGAGATTGAAGGCGTGCTACTAACGGTCGGCTTCATCGACCTCCGCCACCAATCCCCCCAAGAAGTATGCATTCTTGTTTGTCAAAAGCTCGGGCGTGAACCCCTGAGCCAGAAGGCAGACTTAGTGTCTTCACCGCTTAACCAGAGCACACATGGTGAGGCAAGGTTTGATCACTTGAGCCATAACGGGAGATTTAGGATAGGAGAAGGAGCTTACATGTTTGAGACCATGTGGAGCCGAGCGGGGGGTAGTTCCGTTCATTGCCTCAATGATCCTCCTTCTGTGCGTGGCGTGGCTTTAGCCTCGAGACGAGCGAAACTAGCAGACCTAAAGGATGTTGCTGCGTTGGATTTTACATCGCGGGTCCGCACGCCTGTAGAGGGACAGATCGTGATACTGCAGAACGTCAACGGATTTTACGCAGCAGTTGAAGTAATAGATGTTAAAGATGAAGGGCATGGGGATGTCGAGAATCAACTGTTCTTCCGGTATTGGATTCTCACAGATGGCTCAACCAATTTCTCAACCGTGGATGCGTCCTAACAACAACTTCGAGCGGACGTGCCATAAGCAGGCGTCCCAAAGATTAAGGTTCATAGCGCGCTGCTCAAGCTAGGCATTAGATGGCTTGCCTATAGTGAAGAGGAATAGAAAAGCAAGAGCCGACGGATTCACAAGATCATACTCACGTTATGAGTCAATGGCCTGAGTTCGACAGGCGGCGGCTTCCGTGTCGCTACGTTCGGTGGCTATGTTACGATTGGCGCTATGAAAGCTGAGGTCGAAACTCAAATCATTTCTCGCTCACCAGACGTGATGAGTGGTGCATCTGTCTTTGCCGGCACCCGTGTCCCGGTCGAGACCATCATCGATTATCTTGCCGGAGGGCATCCGCTCGACGAGTTCCTGGATGACTTTCCAACTGTGCGCCGTGAACAAGCCGTAGAGTTGCTCAAGCGTGTCAAGCAGATGTTACGGGACGCGCCGGTATGAAGGTGCTGCTTGACGAGTGCCTGCCGAGAAAGCTCAAGCGAGAGGTCGATGCTGACGTTGTCAAAACCGTGCCGGAGGCGGGATGGGCGGGCACGAAGAACGGCGCGTTGCTGCGTGTAGCGGAGCAGGAGTTCGACATCCTTCTGACCAATGACCAGAATCTTGAGCACCAACAGAATCTGAAGAATTTTGACTTGGCGTTCGTGGTGTTGGTTGCGGGTACAAACGACATAGCAGACCTCAAGCCGCTGATGCCTGCGGCTAATGAAGCGATGAAGAAGGTTAGCGTCGGAGAGATCATATACATCGGGACACAGAAATCCTGAAAGCCCGTGGTTGTTGCGACGCCGCCCCGAATAAGGGGATGCAATCTGCCGCGGGCGCGTTCGGCGCGGACAAAAACATAACCTCTAAAAGAAAAACAACTCTTCACTTGTTAAGGAGACACACGCGAATGTCGAACGACCCTGTTATCAGCAACCAGCAAACCATTATCGCCAATCAGCAGACGATCATCGCTAACCAGCAGCGCATTGAGTCTAATCAAACAAAACTCGACGAAATCATGGGCAACCAGTCAAAGATTCTCGCCAACCAGGATCACCTTAACGCGATTCACGCGATGCTTGAGATGATTCACGACAATCAGAAACAGATTCTTGCCAACCAGGAGAAACTCTTCAAAGGACAACAAGATATTCTGGCGAAGTAAAGCGGACACATCATCAATGAGCATGGTCTTTGTGTTTTAGGAAGTAGTTGCAATGCAAGGTCGTATCCCAAAATTCATTCTCGCTGTCTTCTTCGTTGCGTTGCTCGCCACGCCGCTTATCCTGAAGCGGTTTTCCGATACGAGCACGGCGACGAAAGCCAACTCCGATATTAAATCGGCGCTCAATCGCTACGGCTTCCACCTTGAAGAAGTGTCGAAAACCGCTGGCATCAATTTCACGCACGTTGCGCCGAAGTTCGATGCGAAGTTAGAGCACATCATGCCGCAAGTCGCGTCGATGGGCGCGGCGGTGTCGGTCGTGGACTTTGACCGCGACGGCTGGCAAGACCTGTACGTGACGAACAGCGGCGAAGGCAGTCGCAACTCTCTCTATCGCAACAACGGGGACGGCACGTTCAAGGATGTCGCCGGTGATTTGGGCATCGCCGAGCTTAACTCCGTGGAGACCGGCGTTTCGACAGGTTCGGTGTGGGGCGACTATGACAACGACGGTTACGAAGATCTCTTTCTCTACAAGTGGGGCACGCCCGAACTCTTTCACAACGACCGAGGGACGGGCTTTACGCGCGTCACCGAGAAGGCTGGTCTGCCACAGTGGGCCAACGCCAACACGGCGCTGTGGCTCGACTACGACCGTGATGGGCGGCTCGATCTGTTCGTCGGCGGTTACTACGCGGAAGACGTCAACCTGTGGAATCTGAAAGACACGCGGATGATGCCGGAGAGCTTCGAGTACGCGAAAAACGGCGGGCGCAAGTACCTATTCCGCAACCTCGGCGACGGCGGGTTTGAAGAAGTGGGCGAGCGGCTCGGTATCAATTCGCGACGCTGGGCGCTGGCGTCCGCCGCCGCCGATCTGCGCGGCACCGGCTATCCCGATCTGTTCATCGCGAATGATTACGGCGTCTCGGAAATGTTCTTTAACGACGGCGGGAAAAAGTTTCGCGACGTGGGCGAGCAGACGAAGGTCGGCTTTGCGCCGAAGAGCGGGATGAGTGCCGCGCTCGGCGACGTTTTGAATCAAGGGAAGTTCGCCATTTACGTGACGAACATCTCCGAAGAGGGGGTGCTGATTCAGGGCAATAATCTGTGGATTCCGCGCGACGGCACGGAGGGCGACGCGCTTCAGTATGACAATCTCGCGCGCGACATGGGCGTGGAAATCGGTGGGTGGAGCTTCGGCTCGCAGTTCGGCGATTTGAACAATGACGGGACGCAGGATTTGTACGTGACGAACGGCTACGTCTCGCTGGAGCGCGGCACAAGTTACTGGTACGACTATTCAAAAATCGCGGGTGGCAACTCGGCGATTATCTCTGATGCGAAGAACTGGCCGCCGATGGTCAACCGCAGTCTGTCCGGCTATCAACACAAGCGCGTCTGGATCAACGACGGCGCGGGCAAGTTCTCTGACGTGGCACAGGCGGTCGGCGTCACCGATACGTTCGACGGTCGCTCGGTCGCGCTCGTCGACTTGTGGAATCGCGGTGTGCTGGATGTGGTCGTTGCCAATCAGCGCGGGCCGTTGCTCATCTATAAGAATACGGTCGCGCCGGAAAACAAGTGGGTCGCATTCGAGTTGGAAGGAGCGGCGGCAAGTAACCGCAGCGCCATCGGCGCGCAGGTGCGCGTCTTCTGGGACGGCCAGCAGCAGGTACAGGAAGTGTCAGGCGGCAGCGGCTTCTGCGCGCAGAATCAGCGCCGGCTGCATTTCGGCCTGGGCAAGAATGCGCAGGTCGAAAAGGTTGTCATCCGTTGGCCTTCGGGTAAGATGCAGACCATCGAAGCGCCGGAGATCGGCAAGCTTCATCAAGTCAAGGAGTCGGTATGAATTCCCAATTGAGTGTCCCTTCGATTTCGTCGCCGGTCTCCACGTCCTCCGTACCGGTCAGGAGTAGTGACAATG
>JACDEG010000079.1 GCA_013816505.1 Pyrinomonadaceae bacterium
CTCTTTCAATTGGCCGCGCGCGGCGGCCTCAACAATCAAGGGCCACGTCTCGTCGGCTTCGCCGAGGGCGACCGCGTCGGCGTGGCGCGGCCCGCCATCGCGACCGAGCGCTTCATCCGGCACTTCGGTGACGTGCGGCCCACCCATCACGACCGGCACGCCGGCGGCCCGCAGTGCGTCGGCCACGCGGTATGCTCGCGCGACCATCCTGGTCATCGCCCCGATACCGACCAGCCCGATCCCTTGCTCGCGCACGAACCGCACGAGTTCCTCTTCATTCATCGCGCGCGCGTTGCCATCGATTAAAATTACTTCATGGCCGGGCGGCGTCAACGATTGCAGAAGAAACATCCAGAGGTGCGGCATGAAGTTACGTGTCACGCCGTTATCAGGGTTATAAAGTAGAATCTTCATCGTGTCTCTTTCTTGTGCGAAGTGTTGTGATCCTTGCCGGTCGCGCACGTGCTCCGGCGCTGTGAAAGCGGGTATTGAAGGTTGACCTCTTGGAATAATAACTGGGGGCGAAAAATGAAGGTCTCAAAATTGAGTTGCGAAACTCAATGCTAACTGCTGAACATAGTCTCAAGGGCGGGGAGTATAGCAAAAGTGTCCGATGCCGTACACTGAATGTTACCGAATGTCGGTGTTTTTTTTGATGTTCAGCAATTTCGGGTTGTAAATCAGCGAATCCCGCCACCAAATCGAACCATCCAAGACCGGGACAGTCGCCTTTTAAGTAAGAAGGCAAAAGGCAAAGGTAAAAACCAGTAAGGCATTAAGACGGCGAGGGTGAGGTTGGCAGTAGCGCGTTGAGCGTCGTTTGCGCGCCGAAGACGTAGAGCGGTTCAGCGCCTTGTCCGAGGCTGAGCAAAACGTGCGAAGCCGGAAGGCTGTGAACGAAACCGGTTAACTCAGCGAGTTCGTCCGCCCTCAAGCCGAGGTCTTCGCGCGCGGCGTTGCGCAGCTTGCCGTCGAACGGCCACAAATCGAACAGCTTCGGCAGCAGCGGACTGGCGGCGGAGGTTTGAAAAAGGAAGTTGAAGTGGTCGCTGTCGGAACTGCGCGCACCGACTTCTCTGAATCGCGCGTCGGTGAACCACGCCAACGGGCCGAGGTCGGCGATGCACGCGCTGACCGGTTCGCCGCTCGTGAACATCTTCCTGCTGCCGGCCCAATATGAGTTGAGAAAGAGAAAGACTCGGTCGACCTCATCACTGTTCAGCAGCAAGAGCGGCCAGACTTGTTTGGCGAATGAGGGTCGGTTCAAGTCGTATCCGTGGCGTGGGTTGATGAAGCTCGAAAATTCCAGATAGTAGAGAAACGGGTTCATGTCGACTCGGACGACGCACCAAAAAAAATCCTATTGCGATTAATGAATTAGATCATGCAACCGCACGCGCACGTTGCTCCAACGCGGACGGTTAACTTGCGCGGAACTTCTTCTTCCGTCGCCCTCCGGCCCTGTGTTAGTATCCGCGCCGATGGACTTCACAGAGAAAGCACGCATCATGGACGGGGCACGCATCGGCCGCGCGCTGGCGCGTCTGGCGTCCGAAATCGTCGAAGACAATCACGGCGTCGGCCAACTCTATCTGGTCGGCATTCAGCGCCGCGGGGTGCCGCTCGCCAATCGCCTCGCCGACAGAATCAATGACCTCGAAGGCGTGCGCCCACCGGTCGGTGTGCTCGACATCACGCTCTATCGCGACGACCTCTCGACCGTCGGCGCGAACCCGATCATCAACCGCACGGATTTGCCGGTTGATGTCGATGGGCGCAGCGTCCTGCTGATTGATGATGTACTTTATACCGGGCGCACGATCCGTGCGGCGCTCGACCAGTTGATCGACTTCGGGCGCCCGCGCCGCGTTCAACTCGCCGTGCTGATTGACCGTGGCAAGGAACACCGAGAGTTGCCGATCCAGGCCGATTTCGTCGGCAAGTTGGTGCCAACCAAAAAGAGCGAGATCATCAAGGTGATGCTCGACGACTTCGATGGTGAAGAGGGCGTCGCCATCGTCGAACGACCCTCCGAAGAAAGGGCGTAAGAGGCGGCCAACGCGGGCCGCTTTTTTTTTGAAAGTCCCGGAATCGCGATGAACAACAGGAGCGACCCGATTAGTACGCAAGTGGAAGAAGACGATGCCACCGTGCCGGGGACGCCGGGCCGGCGCACCAAGCCGGGGTTGGCGCGCAAACACCTGCTCGGCATCCGCGAGCTTTCGGCGAAAGAGATTACATACCTGCTCGACACGGCGGAGACGTTCCGCGACATCTCGCAGCGCGAAATCAAAAAGGTTCCAGCGCTCCGCGGTCGCACCGTCATCAATTTGTTCTTTGAACCTTCGACGCGCACCCGCACATCTTTCGAGATTGCCGGGAAGCGTCTGTCCGCCGATGTCATCAACATCAGCGCCGCGACTTCGAGCGTGACGAAGGGCGAGACGCTCCTCGACACCGGCCACAACCTCGAAGCGATGGGGCCTGACTTAATCGTCATCCGCCACCCATCGGCGGGCGCGCCGCACAGCCTCGCGCGGATTTGCAACGCGGCTATCATCAACGCCGGCGACGGCGCGCACGAACACCCGACACAGGCGCTCCTCGACGCGCTGACGATACGCCATCATAAAGGGCACGTTGAAGGTCTGCGCGTCGCCATCATCGGCGACATCCTGCACTCGCGCGTTGCCCGCTCAAACATCCATCTGCTGACCAAACTCGGCGCGCACGTGACGCTGGCCGGGCCGGGCACACTGGTGCCGGCGGACTTCGCCGCGCTCATCAGTGCGGGCGATGCTGTGCCGGGGGATTTCGGCCCGGGTAGTTTGCGCCTCGCCGCGAAGGTCGAAGAGGCGGTCGAAGGCGTGGACGTGGTGATGGTGCTGCGTATCCAGCGCGAGCGGCAGGGGACGGCCTTTTTCCCGTCGCTCAGGGAGTACGCCGTGCATTACGGACTCAACCGCGAAAGGCTGAAACGTGCCGCGCCCGACGCCATCGTGATGCATCCGGGGCCGATGAACCGCGGCATCGAAATCTCTTCGGATGTCGCCGACGGTTCGCATTCATTAATTCTCGATCAAGTCGCCAACGGCCTCGCGGTGCGGATGGCGGTGCTGTACATTTTCGCGGGCGGCTCGTCGACCATCGGCGCAACCGCGCGTGCCGAGTTGTAACAACCTTCCAAGGCTTGAACTCACGCCGCATCTTTCCACCATCGGTAACATGAAACTGCTGATTACAAACGGATACATCATCGACCCGACCCAGGGAATCAACGCCGGTAAAGATTTACTAATCGAGGACGGGCGCGTGGTCGGATTCGCCGACCGGGGCGGCGGCGCGCCGGAGGATACGGAAGTTTTCGACGCGACCGGGCTGGTCGTTGCGCCCGGTTTCATCGACCTGCACGTGCATCTGCGCGAGCCTGGGCAGGAGTACAAAGAGACGATTGAGACGGGCGCGGCGGCGGCGGTCGCGGGCGGCTGGACGAGCGTCTGCGCGATGCCAAACACCGACCCGATCAACGACAATCCGGCGGTGACGCAGTTCATCATCGAACGGGCGGCGCGCGCCGGACTGGCGAACGTCTTTCCGGTCGGAGCGATCACCAAAGGCTCCAGCGGGACCGAACTGGCGGAGATGGGCGAGATGAAGCGCGCCGGGATCGTCGCCGTCACGGACGACGGGCGACCCGTCCCGTCGGCGGGCATGATGCGGCGGGCGATGGAGTACGCGCGCGGATTCGACCTGACGGTGATGGATCATTGCGAGGATCGTTCGCTGGCGGCGGGCGGCGTCATGCATGAAGGCGAGTGGTCTCTGCGGCTCGGGTTGCGCGGGATACCGGCGCTCGCCGAAGAGATCGACGCGATGCGCAATTGCGCGCTCGCGGAATTGACCGGCGCGCGCGTCCATCTCGCGCACATCTCGACAATCGGCGCGCTCGAAGCCGTGCGGCGCGCGAAGAGCCACGGCCTTCAGGTCACGTGCGAAGTCATGCCGCATCACTGGTCGTTGACGGACGAAGCCGTCGAGGGCTATGACACCAACACCAAGATGAATCCGCCGTTGCGCAGCCGCGCGCATGTCGAGGCGGTCTTCGAAGCCCTCCGCGACGGCACGATTGACGCCATCGCGACCGATCACGCGCCACATCACGCCGATGAAAAAGCACTCGAATACGATCACGCGCCGTTTGGAATCACGGGACTTGAGACGGGCGTCGGGCTGGCGCTTGATCGCCTGGTGCATCCGGGCATCATCAGCCTGGAACGGTTGGTCGAATTGTGCGCGGTAAATCCGGCGCGCATTTTCAATCTTGCCGACCGCGGCACATTGCGCCGGGGCGCGTGGGGCGACGTGACAATCCTCGATCCCGACCTTGACTGGACATTCGACGCCTCACATTCAAAATCGAAATGCCGCAACACGCCCTTCAGCGGCTGGACGATGCAGGGCGCAGCAGTCGCGACTATCGTCGGCGGGCGCATCGTATACCGGCGCGAACGAGTCACCGATCCAGACGGCGCGCCCATCTGAACTTTCATGCAACGAAAAACTTCGCACCCAAAAATAGAAGAGTCCCGATGCGCTCTCCCCTTCGCACCGGGACTCCCTGCGCGGTCGCTCGCTTACGTCTTAACCGGGGCGACCGAACTTGATTCAAAACCTATTTACAGTCTCGAATATTTCTAGAATTTGTTGGAAGCCCGCCCGCGCTCTCCCCTTCGCGAGCGGGCCTCCTCCGCGACAACCGCTTGGTTGCCGATCTTGTATAAACTTAACGAACGTTGCTTGCGGGAAGCGTGACGCCGCGGTTCAAAATCACGCCGAACTCAGTGCCCGGCTCGACCACAGCCTCTTTGCCGCGTGATAAGAGAGCACCGGCTATGCCAAGACCCGCGCCGACACCCGCGCCGACACCCGCGCCTTTACCACCGCCCGCGATGGCGCCAATCACTGCGCCTGTCGCCGCGCCGCCGCCGATGAAAACCGCGTTGCGCCTGGTGGCTGAGCGACCAGTTACCTGGCCTTCGTCGTCGTACTCTTCGGTGCTACCTGAAACGTTGATCAGAGAACCGTTGATTGGGTACGTCGCGCCGTGGGGCGTCTGAATCGAGACGAAGCCGACACCCATCGCTCCGGCTTTACTCTTGCGCCCGGCCTTCTCGACGCTCGTCACACGGCCATTGACGATGCTGCCGGCGGGCACTACTTCAACTCCGCTGACGTAGACCGGATCAACCACAGTGGTGGTGAATCGGTCGTTGACGCGAACCGCGCCGGAGCTAATCTTTTCATTCATCCGAACACGCATCGTCGTGTCGGCTGGAATCGTGAATCTGCGAATGACCGGAGTCGAGGCGCGAATCACCGTCCGTGTGACGGTTCGCCGGGCGCGGCGTCGCTGAACATGACCGAACGACGGCACGACGCTGCCCGCTATCAGTGCTATAAGAACGGTTAATGTAATGGCGCGCTGCACCGGCTTGCTGTTAATCTTCATCATGATTCAATTCCTTCAATAACGACATGTCGCGCTTCGCTTGAATGATAGGTTGTGAGCGTGACGCTATCGACGCGGTTCCATTTAGCAACGAGTGTGCCATTGCGGCCCGAAGCCGTGGCGCGGTCGGGTCACAGCAGATTTACTCACTAAATGGAGAAGAGAGAATGTCGGGTGCTCATTGCATTGTCGCGGATGCGCGGAGAGAATGCGCGACTGTGTGCATGGTCCGCACTATATGGTATAAGCCGGAGTGAAGAAGCGATAATAGTCAGTCGAGAATCACTTGAGGTTTGGTTGTCGCCTCCTGGCTTTAACGCTGACCGTCAGAAATCTGTTATAAGCAACTTTACCGACAGCCACTATTGAAGGACGGCGAACGTCGGCTTTAAGTCGCGGCCATCCCTCCGCTGGACGGATACGCGATGGGCGATTGGAATTGACGAATCCGAAATCAAATTCGCAGCGCATAGCAAAGGGAGCACTCAAATCGTGGCGTCATCTTCATCAAACGAGCGCCAGTCGACTGACCGTGAGGCCGAAGAACTGAAGCGGCGGGTCGGCGAAAATCTGGAACGGTTGCGCAAAAGTCGTGGCTTGAGCCTAGAGCGTTTGGCGGCGCTGTCCGGGGTCAGCCGGGCGATGCTCGGCCAGATCGAATCTGGCGAAAGCACGCCGACGATTGCGCTGCTGTGGAAAGTTTCGCGCGGACTCGACGTGCGTTTCGCCGACCTGCTCGGCGATGAACGCTCCGGTGACGTGCAACTGATGCCGTCGAGCACGGCCAAAATTCTTCGCTCCGCCGACGGGTCGTTTGTGAGCCGCGCACTGTTCCCATTTGATAGCCGACGGCGCGCTGAATTTTATGAACTGCGGTTGCGCGGCGGGCACGTCGAAACGGCCGAGCCACACGCCGAAGGCACTTACGAAAATCTGATTGTGCAGGTGGGGCGGATGCGTCTGACGGTCGGCGACTCCGAGCCGCTCGAATTGCGCGCTGGCGACGCCGTCTATTTCCGCGCCGATGTGCCGCACGTCTACGCCAATCCCGGCACGCGCGAGACGGTGATGTATCTGGTGATGACTTATGCTGAGCCGCAGTCGTAAACCTGTCGTGGATGACGGGACGCTTGACACGTTTCGTCGCTATGTTATACAACTCGTCCGTTATGTTAACGGGTAAGAAGATGCCTCGTAGTGTCTAACGAGCGGAAATCTTTTCAAAAGATAGGAGATGATTTATGAGCACACCAGCAGTCGCGCCGGGGCCGGCACAGAGTCTGCCGCGCATTAACGAAGATGCACCGGACTTTGAAGCGAAATCGACTCACGGGCCGTTAAAGCTGTCGGACTTTAAGGGCAAGTGGGTCGTTCTTTTTTCGCATCCCGCAGATTTCACTCCTGTCTGCACCACCGAGTTCGTCGAGTTCGCTCGTCGCTCGGAGGAGTTTAAAAAACGCGATGCCCAACTGATTGGTCTGTCAGTCGATTCCGTGACGGCCCACATCGCGTGGGTGAGAAACATTGAACAGCACTTCGGCGTCAAGATAGATTTCCCGGTGATTGCCGACCTGGACACAAAGGTCGCGCAGACGTACGGGTTGATTCACCCGTCCGCGTCGGAGACTGCCACGGTTCGCGCCGTGTTCGTGATCGACGACAAAGGGAAAATCCGCGCGCTGATCTACTACCCGATGTCGCTTGGCCGGAACATCGACGAAGTGTTGCGGGTACTCGATGGCTTGCAGACCGCCGACGGCAACGCGTGCGCCACGCCCGCCAACTGGGTGCCAGGCGAGCCGGTGATCTTGCCCCCACCACAGACCATCGCGGACGCCGAGCAGCGCATGCAGTCGGAATATGACGTGACCGATTGGTACTTCTCGAAAAGAACTTTGAAGTAAGCGTTCGGAGCCGAGAGTGACGTTGATTCAAAAGATCGTGTCAGGAGAGAACGCTGATGGCGGGTGATGCGCCGGAACCGAGTTTCACGACCCAAGTCGTCCACGCCGGTGAGCGCAAGCCCGCTCCGGCGGGAGTGCCGGTCTCGACGCCGATCTACGCCACTTCGACCTTTACCTATGAGTCGATGGACGAGGTTGATCGCGTGTTCGAAGGGACGACGCCGGGGCACGTCTACACGCGCTTCAGCAACCCGACCACCGCCGCGCTCGAAGAGGCGGTTCGGGTGCTCGAAGGCGGAGCCGGGGCGTGTGCCTTCGCTTCCGGGATGGCCGCGCTGCACGCCGCGCTGTTCGCCTGCGACCTGACTCCCGGCTCGACCGTCCTTGCGTCACAAGACCTGTACGGAGCGACGCTCAATTTACTCTACACAGTGTTCGGCGCGTTCGGGGTGCACACCGTGACCGCCGATTTCAGTGACCCGGCGGCAACGGGCGAGGTCGCACGAAGCCATCAGCCGCGCGCGCTTGTCGCCGAAACGATTTCTAATCCGCTGCTGAAAATCTGTGACATCGATGCCTGCGCGGAAGTGGCGCGTTCAGTCGGTGCGCGTCTGATTGTCGATAATACTTTCGCCACGCCTTACCTCTGCCGACCGCTGAAGCACGGAGCGGATTTCTCCGTCCACAGCGGGACGAAATACTTCGGCGGGCACGGCGACGTGATGGGCGGTATCGCCGTCACGCGCGACGCAGCGGACACGGCGGCGCTCGTCGGCACAATGAAACTGGTCGGCGGCATCCTCGGTGTTCACGAGGCGCATGAAATCCTGCGCGGGATCAAGACGCTGGCGCTGCGCGTCGAGCGCCAGTGTGACAACACCGCGACCTTAGCTGCCCGACTCGCCGAACACCCGCGCGTCGGGCGTGTCTATTACCCCGCGTTGATTAAGGACGAAATGTCGGGCGCGATTCTCAGACGGATGCTGCGCCCACCCTACGCCGGCGCGCTGGTGACGATTGAGTTGCGCGACAACACGCGGGCGGCCGCCTTTCGTTTCATGGACGCGCTGCGTTTGTGCGTGCGCTCGACGAGCATGGGAGATGTCTTCACCGGCGTGCTTCACCCGGCGACCGCTTCGCATCGCGATGTGTCCCCGGCCCGCCGACGCCAACTCGGAATCACCGACGGCATCGTGCGTATCTCGGTCGGCATCGAAGACGTGACCGATATCATCAACGACATCGAACAGGCATTAGAAGCTTGAAGAGATTGCCGATTTGCAATTTGGGAAGTTAGATTTTGAGAGCTTTAATCCGGGAGCGTGGGGTCGGTGATTCTTAGAAACGTGGGTTGTGGTGATTGATGGGGTTCAATCGCAAAGCAACATCGCAGTATCACACATGGTAGAAATGATTTTAGAAAAGCCGTTGGCGGCGGCGACACGGCGCGGCGACGTCCTATCAAGTATTGGCAACACGCCGTTGCTTCGCCTGCCACGACTCGCGCGCGACCTGCCGACGGGCGTCGAAGTCTGCGTAAAGGCGGAGCACTTGAACCCCGGCGGCTCGGTCAAAGACCGCGCGGCGCTGGCGATGATTCTCGAAGCCGAGCGGGACGGGCGATTAACTCACGACAAAATCATCCTCGACGCGACGAGCGGCAACACCGGAATTGCTTACGCAATGATCGGCGCGACGCGCGGCTATCGCGTCACGCTGTGCCTGCCGCAGAACGCCAACTTCGAGCGCAAGCGGATGCTGCGTATCTACGGCGCAGAGTTGATCGAAACCGACCCGCTGCTTTCGCCTGACGGGGCGCAGCTTCGCGCGCAGGAGATTGCCGCGTGCGAGCCTGAAAAATACTTCTACGCCGATCAGTACAACAACGATGCGAACTGGCGCGCACACTACGACGGGACTGCACCCGAAATCTGGGAGCAGACCGGGGGGCGCGTGACACACTTTCTCGCCGGAATGGGGACTTCGGGAACGCTCACCGGCACGGCCCGGCGGTTGAAAGAATTTAACCCTCGGGTGCGCGCCGTCGCGATGCAGCCCGACTCGCCGCTGCACGGACTTGAAGGAATGAAGCACATGGAGACGGCCATCGTGCCGGGAATTTATGACCCGACGCTGGCGGACGAAACGGTGCTCGTCTCGACTGAGGACGCGCAAGCGATGGCCCGGCGTCTGGCGCGTGAAGAAGGCTTATTCGTCGGTATCAGCGCCGGCGCGAATGTCTTGGCCGCGTTGCGCTACGCGCAGACGTTGCCGCCCGGCTCGACAGTCGTCACCGTTTTGTGCGATGACGGCGGCAGGTATTTGAGTGAAGAATTTTGGGAGTAACTCGTCTGTCTTTGAATACTCGAAAATTGACGGTCGCTGTTGTGTGCACTTCTGTTGCGGCGCTGCTGGCAATTGTCTTAATCACGCCAGCAATTGCTAGAGAGCGCAAACTCTACCCGGTGGACGAGGGTAAGAATGATACTTCTTTTAGTGTTTTCAGGGAGAGACTACTGAAAGCCGTGAGAGCGCGCGACAAGAAGTATCTCCTGAGCACTATTGATCCGCAGATTAAATGGAGCTTCGGCGGTGATGATGGCATCAGGGAATTCAGGAGACATTGGAAACTTGACGGCGGCGATTCTAAATTGTGGGGCGAGTTGATAGATGTGCTTTCTCTGGGCGGAACGTTTTCGACGAGCGGGGACCAAAAAGAATTTTGGGCGCCTTACACTTTCTCCACATTTCCTGATGACCTCGACGCCTTCGAGTATGCAGCGATTGTAGGAAAAAATGTTAGGGCGCGAGCGCGACCGAGCGGGGATGCGCCGGTTGTCGCGACGCTATCTTACGATCTTGTGAAAGCAGGGTTTTCGGAGAACAGCGGTGCTGGCACGCCCGGATGGGCGAAAGTGACAGCTCCGAGCGGTAAGCAAGGTTACGTGACGAGGAAATTTGTCCGCAGCCCCGTTGATTACCGCGCTTGTTTTAGAAACATGAAAGGGAAGTGGTTGATGACTGTTTTCATCGCCGGCGATTAGCGGAGGCGGTGTTATCCGAGGTGACCGAGCGACGGAGCGTGAGACAACTACAGTGATCGAGCTTAACGAACAGCAGGAATCAGAAATCCGCAAACACGGCGAGCAGGAATACCCACACGAGTGCTGCGGCCTGCTCATCGGACGCATCGCCGACGAAGGGCGCACGAGAATCGTCGAGGAGACCTATCCGGTGGCAAACGCCTGGGGGGGCGAGGGAGAGCGCCATCATCGCATGTTGATTAAGCCGGAAGATTACATGCGCGCGGAACGCAGTTTCAGGGATCGCGGAATCGGCGTGATCGGGAACTACCACTCGCACCCGGATCATCCGGCGGTGCCTTCAGAGTTTGATTTGAAGAATCTCGCTCCGTGGCCGACGATGTCGTACATCGTTGTTTCAGTGCGCGAAGGCAAGACCGTCGATGTTCGTTCGTGGGAATTAGAGGCCGACGGGACGCGGTTCAATGAAGAGGAAATCTCGAAAGGAGATTAGAGAATGCCAGTCACAGTTTTTGTACCGACAGCGTTGCGGCAGTACGCCAGTGGTAAGTCGGAGGTCACGGTCGAGGCGCAGACGGTCGGCGAGGCGCTCGATAAGTTGACGGGTGAGTACGCCGACCTGCGCAAGCACTTGTACAGCGACCAGAACGCGCTGCGAAATTTCGTCAACGTCTACGTGAATGATGAAGATATTCGCCACACACAGCGACTTGAGACTCCAGTCAAAGAGGGCGACACGGTGACGATTGTGCCAGCGATTGCGGGCGGCGCGACGACCGCAGAGGAGATTGGAGAAGTTGAAAGTGCTTCGCCGTCAGCGCCGCTGCCGTCACTCAGTCACGAAGAGATTTCGCGCTACAGTCGCCACCTCATCATGCCGGAGGTTGGCATGGAGGGGCAGCGGCGTTTGAAGGCGGCGCGCGTGTTGATGATCGGGACGGGCGGACTCGGTGCTCCGCTCGGCATGTACCTGGCGGCGGCGGGCGTCGGACATCTCGGCATCGTGGACTTCGACGTGGTTGACGAATCGAACCTACAGCGGCAGATCGTCCACGGCACGAAGGATGTCGGGCGCCCGAAGATTGAATCGGCGCGCGACCGTCTGAGCGACATCAACCCGCACGTTGAGATCGAGACTTACAACACGCGTTTGACGAGCGAGAACGCGCTCGGCCTGTTTCGTGATTACGACATCGTGGTTGACGGGACCGACAACTTCCCGACGCGCTACCTTGTCAACGATGCGTGCGTGCTGACGGGGAAGCCGAACGTCTACGGTTCGATCTTCCGCTTCGAGGGACAGGCGAGCGTATTTTGGGCGGAGCGTGGCGCGTGTTACCGCTGCCAGTATCCTGAACCGCCGCCGCCCGGACTCGTGCCGTCGTGCGCCGAAGGCGGCGTGCTCGGCGTGCTGCCCGGCATCGTCGGTGCGATACAAGCTAACGAAACGATCAAGCTCATCCTCGGCGCGGGCGAGCCGCTGATCAACCGTCTGCTGTTGTTCGATGCGTGGAAGATGCGCTTCCGCGAGTTCAAGCTCAGGAAGAACCCGGAGTGCCCCGTCTGCGGCGAGCACCCGACGATCACAGGATTGATCGACTACGAAGAATTTTGCGGCCTTCGGCCACAACCAGCCGCGGACACAAACCAAACTGAGGAGAAGCGAGCGATGGAAGAAATCACCGCGACCGAGTTGAAACAGCGTCTCGACAGAGGCGACGACATCCAGATCATCGACGTGCGCGAGCCGCACGAGTTCGAGATCGGGCGCATTCCCGACTCGAAACTGATCCCGCTCAGCCAGGTCGTCAACCGTGTCGACGAGATTGACCCGAACCGCGAGACGGTGGTGCATTGCAAGGGCGGTGGCCGCAGCGCCAAAGCCATCGAGGCGCTGACGAAAGCGGGCTACACGGGGCGGCTCGCGAATTTGAAAGGCGGCATCACTGCATGGTCGAACGAGGTCGATCCGAGCGTGCCGAAGTATTGATGCCTGCGTTGGGCTTTAGCGGTTATTGAGTCTTGAGGAACAGAATGTCGCCTGATGAAGTCTGCGCTGATTATGCTGACCGTGATGTGAAGCTTACGTGTCGCATGATGGACGGCTTCGTTCTTCCTGAAGGTACAGAAGAAACTTTGGAATTTCTCGGCAAGTTGTTTCTAGCTCAGGCACATGATGAGAGTAGTTGTAAAAAGTCGCTTGAGCCAAATGGTGCAGGTAGTATCTTCTTCACAAAAGAATCGAATGTAGGTATATACATTCATCGTTTGCCTTGCGAGCATGGCAAGACTCAGGCAAATAAAAGTTGATAAAACAAAAAGAGCGCCTGCTGCAATCGACAGCAGGCGTTCTTTTCTATCGTTTCGTTTGAGGCTTAAGGTCTTGTCAAAGCTGACGACCCGGCTTAACGACCGCCGGCCTGTCCTTGTCCCTGACTCTGACCCTGGCTCAACATCTGCGAAAGCAGTTGCTTCGCGCGATCCGCACGCCGTTTGTTCTCCTCTTTTACTTCGCTAAAGAACTGCGCGACTTCCTGATTGCCATCCTGCCGGGCGTCGTTGATGTACTGCTCGTACGTCTCTGCGCCCTGAAGCGCGTGATAGAGAATGCTTACAAGGTTGTAGTGAACATCCTGTGTGCCGGTATTTCCCTGACTGTCTGCCATGGTGATTCCACCTTTCTTCCCTTTGGTTTGGTTACATGTCGAGGGGGCGTCCGTCTAACTTAACAACGAATTTTAAGAACCATGTGCATCGAAGGTCAAGTAACAAAAGTGTGTGTCGTGCAAACTTTTGTATTGACAAGATTTTGGACGCGATGTATAAGCCACAACGTTTGCGAAGTAATGCTCAGCGCCGATACTCGTTCGCAAGTGTTGGCCGGTTCGAAATCCATTCGAAATGATTCGCGGCGCGCTTCCGCTTCGACGCTACTTGCCGGGCGCGGCGTGGATAGTTGATAGCTTCTTTCAAATCTTCGTCCCAGCACCGGCCAGGCCTCACGCCAGACCGATTATCGTCACCGCCGTCATCAACATGGAGTCACCCCAACATGGCCTGCGGGGGTCGCTTCGCGCCACCTTCAACATCTCTTTACTGCGGACCTGAACCGGTGCCGAATCCGACGGCGCACAACGGGTCCGTACCTGCTTCAAAGATGCTTGCCATGACCCTCTGGCCTGAGTGCGGCGCCGTTCGTTGATGGACTCGGCGGCGTGCCTCGGAACATTCCCGACAGTTAAAGATTGGAGGTTTCCGATGTCGACGCAAGCGACCAACTTTCAAGATGGAAAGGACAGGAAATCGTGCGAGGTGAGGTTCGGCCTTGTCATGTACGGCGGCGTTTCGCTGGCGATTTACATCAACGGCGTGGCGCAGGAATTCTTTCGGGCGGTGCGTGGTCGCGGGGTGTTCAAGCTCATTAAGGCGCTCACCGATTCGGACGTCGTGGTCGATATTATCAGCGGCACTTCCGCCGGCGGCATCAATGGCATCATGCTGGCGTACGCGCTCTGCAACAACAAAGATTTTCGCGGGTCATCAACCCTGTGGCGGCGCGACGGGGACATCCGCGCGCTGCTGCGAACCCCGTCCGGGAAGATGGATGGCACCAGTTCGCTACTCAACAGCGAAGGCTATTACCAGCCTCGGCTCGAAGAGGCCTTTCGCTACATGCCGCAGTATGTCCGTGAAGCCGGCGAGATGGGTTCGGAATTTACCGAACTTGATTTGTTCGTGACCGGGACGGATGTAGACGGCAGAGTCTCGACACAGTTTGACGACGCCGGCCATCCCATCGACGTCAAAGACCACCGCGCCGTCTTTCACCTCAAGCACCGCCGGGGTCGCAAGGAACCCTTTAATCCAACGCCGTTCTTTGAGCGGACGGCGAAGGCAGACACGACCTACAGAGCGCTCGCCAAGCTGGCGCGAATCACTTCGTGCTTCCCGGCGGCATTCGAGCCGGTGCGCGTCGCGAATGACAAGGAGGGCGAGGACGGAAGGTTGCAGGAGTGGGGGCGGCTCGGCAAAGAGTGCTGCTTCCTCGACGGCGGTGTGATTGATAACAAGCCGTTCACCTACACGCTGAGGGAGATTTTTCACCGCGCGTCGACGCGAAAAGTTGATCGTAAGCTGTTCTATGTCGAGCCTGACCCGGAACATTTTACGACTCCGGAAGTCGCGACGCAGCCCGATTTCGCGCGGGCGATTATCGCTTCGTTGATCGGCATTCCGGGCTACGAGAGCATCGCCGACGACCTCAAACTGCTCGCTAATCACAACACCAAAGTGAAGCGATTTCGCCGCCTGACTTCTTCGCTGAGCCAATCTACTTCGTACAACCCGCCCGCCGGCTTAGTCAAAGAACTCTACCGGCAGAGTCGCCTGATCTCGATCAGCGATCGCGTCGTACAGGGCTTGCTGAAGGTCGACGGCAAAGATGAATTGCTGGAGCCGAACGTGCGTCAGGCGGCCTCGTGCCTGGTCAGGGAGTTTGACGAGTTGCTGAGAGAGGCGGGCGGCGGCACTGACAAAATCCTCTACGACTTTGACGTCTACTTCCGCCTCCGCCGGCTGTTCCGCATCGCCCATTTGATCGAAAGTAAGATTTACCGGGAAGCCCCTCCCAACGACGATGCGAAGTTGGTGGAGCATCAGGCCCGTCTGAAAATCTACCGTGACTTGTGGGGGACGGTGAATCGCGTCATCGCGTTGCTGGAAATCGTGCGCGTCCGGATGGAAGAGCTAATCGATCACGCGCCGATTGAGTGGAAGTTGGAGATCGAGAAAAGTCTCGGCCAGCGTGAGGCCACCAACAAGCCGGCCCGAGAGGTTTGGGACATGGTGCAAAAGGCTCTGCGGAGACTGCTTGATATTGATCAAGAAATCGGGGAGTTGCTACCTCAACCCCTGAATGATTCTTACGACAAGCATTCTTACAAAAACTTTATCGAAGCCGTAGCAAGCGACCCCGCGCTGAAGGCGGGCGAGGCAAAGTGGTTGGAGCAGAGTAATCTGTCGGCTTTTAGTAACAAGCTGAAGGACAAGGCGAAGAGGATCGAGAGAGAGGTTAGGGAAGGGCACATTTCCGCGGGCGACGAAGCGGGGCCGAACGGGACACCTGCGCCGCGCAAGTCTCGCAACCTGCTCTGTGTGATAGACAAGTACGAGCGAGCGTTGTTCGAGGCGTCGCTGCGCGATCCGAAAGACGAGGTGTGGCAGGCATACAAAACCTTCGAGTCGTTGGACGCCCGACTGTTTCCCATCGAGTTGACTGCGGAACTGCACGAGAAGGACCTGGTTGAGACCATCCGCATCAGCCCGCGCGACGCCGAGAAGGGGTTCAGCAACAAGGGCCTGTCGGATAAAGTGTCGGGCGACGCGCTGTATCACTTCGCCGGGTTCTTCAAACGTTCCTGGCGCTCCAACGATATTCTATGGGGACGACTCGACGGCCTCTGCCAGTTGATCGAAACGCTGCTGGCGCACAAACGTGTCGCGGAGTTGGTGCGGACAAGTGAGGGGCGCCAAAGGGTGCGCGCTCATTTCTTCGACGTCGGTGACAACGACGCTTTGAACAAGTGGAAGCCGAGCATGGAGCCAGCCGCGTTGTTCCCGCGCGCGGGAAAGATGACGCAGGGGATTTTGAAGCAGTGGCTTGAACATCTTCTCTCCGAGAATGACGACACGTGCCGGGCGGCGCTGAAGAAAGAAGAGTTCGAAGACAAGGTTGCGCTCATCATCGAGGCGGCGCAGTTGGAAGTGATTCAGGAAGAGTTACCGAACGTGATTAACGACTCGCTCGCGGAGCAGGCTCGATGGAATCAATTTCATTTGTCTGAGGACGAGCGGGAGCAGATCGTCACCAGAGCCGAAAGGGATACGCACAGGGCGCAATCGAACGGGACGCCATCGAACGGGGCGGCGGCGCCCGGCGGAAATCCGCGCCGGATGAACCCGTTTGCCTTCGAGCCGGCCAAAGGTAGCCTCGATCCGTTCGCCGCCATCATCGCTGCGGCGGGGCGGGGACAGACCGTGATGAAATGCTTTGAGGAGGGGGAAGGTTCAGACCCGCCGACGCCCGCCGAGACGAGGCTCGGTCAGTTCTTCAAACATCAGTATCAGGTCGGCGCCGAAAAACTTCTGGAG
>JACDEG010000080.1 GCA_013816505.1 Pyrinomonadaceae bacterium
CATTGATATACTCCCGCAGGCGAGTGGTCGTAGAGTGTTGATTAGGCATAACCAACTACTCTAAACGAGGATGCAACTCGTTGCCACTCGCTAACTTACAGAATGTGTCCCGGCTTCAGCTCGGCACCGCCGTCTTTACTTTCATTTCGATTGAGCGTCACCCATTTGCGCGCCACGCCTAAATCCCGCCCGGACTTAGCGGACGCCGCGTCAGGCGCGAGCGCGAGAATTTGTTCGACGGTCGGAGCCATATCGTAAAGGTGCGATTGAGTTAACCTGCCTGACCACGATTCGTAACGATGTTGCGCGCCGCAGCCCACGAACGAATGTCGTCGCGGTTGATCGCCGCCGCCATCAATTCCGGGAACAAGTCGGGCGTGCAAGCGAACGCGGGTACGTTCAAGTCCGCGAGCGACGCGGCGAACTGTTTGTCGTAACTCGGCGTGCCCGCGTCGTCGAGCGCCAGCAGGGCGATGAACTGCACGCCGGCGCTCACCATTCGCGCGATGCGCTTCAGCATCGGCGGAATGTTGGGTCCTTCGTAAAGGTCGCTGATGAGGATGAAGATTGTTTCCTGCGGTCGCTCGATCAGCTTTTCGCAGTAGGCGAGTGCGCGGTCGCCGTCGTTACCGCCGCCGAGTTGCGCGCCGAACAGCAGGTCAACCGGGTCGTTCAACTCGTCAGTCAAATCAACGACCGACGTGTCGTAGACGATCATATGCGTCTTCACCGTTTGCAGCGAGGCGAGCACAGCGCCGAAGACGCTCGCATACACGACGCTCGACGCCATCGAACCACTCTGGTCAATGCAAAGAATGATGTCGCGGAGTGAACTGCGCCGTCGTCCGTAGCCGACGCGCGTCTCAGGGATGATCGTGCGGTAAGCTGGTTGGTAGTGCTTCAGGTTAAGGCGGATCGTGCGGTTCCAATCAATCTCGTTGTGGCGCGGGCGGCGGTTACGAATCGCGCGATTGAGCGCGCCCGCAACGGCCTGCCGCATAGGATTCGCGAGCCTCTGCTCCAAATCTTCGACGACGCGGCGCACCACGAGCCGCGCCGTGTCTTTGGTCTTGTTCGGAATGACGCTTTTGAGGGCGATGAGCGTTGCGACCAGATGTACATCTGGCTCGACCGCCCGCAGCATCTCCGGCTCCAACAGCATCTGTCGCAGGTTCAACCGTTCAAGCGCATCCTGCTGCATCACGCGCACGACCGATGAAGGGAAGTATGTGCGAATGTCGCCGAGCCAGCGCGCAACCGACGGGGCAGAACTACCTAGGCCGCCACGTTGCCCGGCTCTCCCTTCAATGACCCCGCTATCAGTTTCCCAGTTGTAAAGTGCCTTTAGCGCTTTATCAATCGCGCGGTCGGCTTCGGACATACCGGCATTCGCATAGTCTGCGACCTCGCCGCCGAGGATTAATCGCCAGCGTCGCACTCGTTCGTTACCTTGCGATGATGTGCTAAAAGGTGAAGACATAAAAAAATTGCTTGAGGCTGATAGCCGAGAGCTTGTTGCCACCTGAGGTGTTTCTGCTCAAACGTTTGCTCACGCTCTGACTATGCTTGTCCTTTTTGATCGCGATGCGCCGCACATAAACCATTGTCGTCGCGGCATTGCGATGATCGAGCGCATCTTGCACGTCCGTTATTGAACCCGTCTCTTCGGCGATGATGCGCGCGAAAGAATAGCGAGTTTGATACATGTGCGTGTTTTCAACGCCTGCGGTTTTAGTATTAATTCTCCAAGTTTCGCGCAAAATAGCCCGCTCATGAGCTCGCCATGGCCGGCTAAATCAGTCCACATGAGATTGGCACAGACAAGGACTTTCTGATACATCAGTAAGTGCAACCAAACTGATGTACTGAGGTGAACCGTCTGTGCCAGGGAAAACCATACTTGAGATTCCAGCCGATGAACAAGAGCAGATGCTCACAGAACTGCGTCAAGCGCGATTCGGACACTTGCTCTCGCTCCATATTTTGTTGTTGTGCGCACACGGACACACGCCTTCCGAGATGGCGGCTTTCCTGTTCTGTGCGCGGTCGAGCGTGGATCGCACCGTCAACGCCTATCGCCGTGGCACGCTTGACGCGGTGCCGACACCGGCGCGCGACGGCAGTGATGAAGGTCACCGGCGACCTTCCATGTCGAGCCTCACGCGGTCGCTGGTGGCGATCATCAAGCGGGTGCCGAGCGCGTTCGGGTGGTGTCGCACGCGGTGGAGTTGCCAGACACTCGCGCTGGAACTGCGTGTGCGGCGTGGCGTGAAGGTGTCTCGGGAATACCATCCGGCGATGGCTGCATGAACAGGGTTACGTGTGGAAGCGAGCACGTCACGTGGCGCGTGATTCGGATCCGGAGCGGGTGACGAAACTGGCGCGAATCCGCCACCTGACCGAGATTTGGGCACATCTTCGGTGCTGTTGTTCGTCGATCAACTGGACCTCCACCGGTTGCCCAAGATCGGCTATGAGTGGATGCTGCGAGGCACGCAGACCCAAGTGATGACGCCTGGGACGAACCAACAGCACTATCTTGCCGGAGCGTTGAACGATTCTCGCCGACACGTTCGCGCAACTCGACACTGACGAGAGGCGGCAGGCGCGTTACGAGGCGGCTGAGCGTCTGATGAACGAAGGTATGCGCGCGTCTGCCGATGAACTGTTGCCGAAGATGATCGCGCCGGGAACGATTGATGAACAACCAGTAGTCGCGGCACATGTGCTTTCGATGATGCGTGGAACGTCTCCGGCGGGGGCGGCAGCCGCGTTGCGCGGGCGAGCCGAGCGTCAGGATTACACGTCGCTATTGTCGGAGATCGCCGTGCCGACGCTCATCATAGTTGGCAGCGAAGATGAGTTCACGCCGGTGAGTGACGCGGAGTTCATGCGCGAAAGAATCCCAAATTCGTGGATGGTAGTGATTGAGAAGACTGGACACATGCCTAACCTGGAGCGACCCGATGAGTTTAATCGGGTCGTTGAAGAGTTCTTGAAAACGCTTGTACAATGAAGCCAACGCTGCTCCCACGCCGCAGGCTAACAACTCCTTCGAGATGACTTTTGATCGCTCTACTCTCAAAAGGCAACTCAATTCGAGCGTTGATATGGCTGACAGTTGTCAAGATAGGTATGGCTTTCCCGTGCTCGCGCTATGATGTTCGCGAGTTGATCAAGATCACCCGAAAGTCATGACAGGGCGAGAAGCGGGACTTCTTTGATGATCGCGACGGTCGATCATGGTGATATTCGTGGGCTGGCTACCACCAGAATTGCATTTGGAGGAAGACCATGACGACATTACCGATCAAGTCCGCAACGAAGTCTGATCAAGATCAAGCCATTGCTATCGTCGTGCTGGCATTTAGCACAGACCCCGTTGCGCGTTGGACGTATCCAGACCCACATCAGTATCTCAGGTGTTTCCCTGACTTGGTGAGGGAGCTCGGGCGCGTCGGCTGTGAGGGAGCGCGACGACGTGAGATGCCGAGTCGGGTGATCCATAGAGTGCTATCGTTTCTGACCCACTCGGCAATCGTGCTTGGTGAGCGTGCGCCGCACAGCACGATGACACAGCACCAGAGCAGCACGGGTCAGAGTTTGTCGCGGCGTCACGGTGCTTGGCGAAAGTTGGGCACTTCTGCTAAATCATCATGCAGGGACGGCACTCGCTGAGTGTCCATACGTTTCTCCGTAGAAGTTTTGGTTTGGCAACCTCATTCAATCGGAGGAACGTGTCCCATTGACCGACAATGAATAGACCCTAATTCTGCTATGGAGAAGCGGCAGAAGAAGCGAGGAAGAAGTTGGCTGAAGTGGCTGCTGGACGCTGCTCTCAGCTATCTGAAGACGCCGGAGCCGCCGCCTATGACGAAAGAGAAGTGCGGGCGAAGCGGGCGTCCGCGAACGACGGGAGTAACTTGCAAGAATCATGAGCTACCGTTTAAGCAAGCCGGTTCGAGAGTCTTGGGCGACGGGCGTGGTGGTCACTGCGGCGGGCGAGCCGCGACCGACCTTACGCATAAGAGATGCGGTTGCGCTCACGGTCGGCATCGTCGTCGGCGCAGGGATATTCAAGACCCCGCAACTCGTCGCCGCAAACTCGTCGAGCACGGGATTGGCGCTTGCGGCGTGGGTCTTGGGCGGCATCGTCTCGCTCGTCGGCGCGCTGTGTTATGCGGAACTTGCAACCACATACCCGCACGCGGGGGGCGACTATCATTACCTCACGCGCGCGTTTGGGAGTCGAGTCTCGTTCCTGTTCGGGTGGGCAAGGGTGAGCGTGATCCAGACTGGCTCGATTGCGTTGCTCGCCTTCGTGTTCGGCGACTACGCGAGCGAGGTGCTTCCGCTCGGCGAGTTCTCCGCGCCCATCTACGCCGCGCTGGTCGTCATCGCGCTCACGGGCTTGAACGCTGTCGGCGTGCATCAAGGCACGCGGGCGCAGAACTTATTGACCGCCGTCGAGGTGCTCGGCGTGCTGCTCATCATCGTCGCCGGGTTGGCAGCGACCGTTCCTGAAGGCGCAACACTGACGACCAGTGCGGCGAGCGAACCTGCCACCGCGTCCTTCGGCTTGATGATGGTCTTCGTGCTGCTCACTTACGGCGGCTGGAACGAAGCCGTCTATGTCTCGGCTGAACTGGGCGGGCACCGACGCAACATGGCGCGTGCGTTGCTGGTCGGGATCGCGCTCATTACGACACTTTACGTGCTCGTCAATCTCGCATACCTGCGCGCGCTCGGTCTCGAAGGCACGGCTGGGTCGAACGCGGTTGCGGCTGACGTGATGAAGCGCGTTCTCGGAGAACGAGGCGCGCAATTCATCAGCCTGCTCGTCGCCATCTCCGCGCTGACTTCGGCGAACGCGACCATCATCACCGGCGCACGCTCCAACTACGCATTGGGACGCGATTTCCCACCGTTCGCATTCTTGGGTCAGTGGAGCGGGCGCGCAGGCACGCCCGTTAATGCGCTCGTAGTGCAAGGCGCGGTGGCGCTTCTGTTGATCTTGCTCGGTAGTTGGACGCGCAAAGGCTTCGAGACGATTGTTGAGTACACCGCGCCTGTGTTCTGGCTCTTCTTCCTGCTCACGGGCATCTCACTCTTCGTGCTGCGCCGCAAAGAGCCGGAAGTGCCGCGCCCCTTCCGCGTCCCACTCTTTCCCGTAACGCCGCTCCTTTTCTGCCTGACTTCAGCTTATTTGCTTTACGCGAGTCTCGCCTATACGGGAGCGGGCGCGGCTCTGGGAATCGGCGTACTTCTCGCAGGCGCGTTGCTACAACTCGTGTTCTCGCGCCCACGCCCGCAACCATCAACCGAACATCAGTGATACCGAAGGAGAAAAGTAAGATGAAATACGGAAGAACGATTTACTTGTTGACGTTGACACTCTGTTTCAACGCGGCGTGTTCCGGCACGAGCGCGCAATCGACGACTCAGCAAACAACGCAACCGCAACAGAATGCTTCACCCGCAAACTCGAACGCGACGACAACGACAAATCAAACGACGGCGGGCAAGCAACTCCGCACGCCTGATGTCGTTTATGTCCCGACGCCGGACGAGGTCGTGGACGCGATGCTCACGGTCGCTAAAGTCGGCAAGGGCGATGTGCTCTATGACTTGGGTTCGGGCGACGGGCGCATCCCGATCAAGGCGGCGCAGAAGTACAACGTCGCGCGCGGCACCGGCATTGACATCAACCCGGAGCGCATCAAGGAAGCGGAAGCGAATCTCAAGACCGCGGGCGTCGGCGACCGCGTTCGCTTCCTCAACGAAGATTTATTCGAGGCGAACTTCTCGGACGCGACGGTGGTAACGCTTTACCTGCTGCCCGCGCTCAACCTCAAGCTGTTGCCAAAGCTGCTGAACGACTTGAAGCCGGGGACGCGCATCGTCTCGCACGCTTTCGACATGGGCAGTTGGAAGCCGGAGCAGACGCTGGATGTCAACGGGCGGACGGTTTATTTCTGGACGATCCCGGCGAAGGGAACGCCCGCATACGCCGCCGCTTCGGCCGCCTCCGGTGGTGGCGGAGCGTCGAGTCAGAACTGACGGGCGCCCCTGACCGGCACGACGCCGAGAGCCACCACCTCTAATTCACCAACCACATCGGATGGGCTAAGTCAGGGAAAACAGATGTGTGCACGACAGCACTACGCGGGAAGCGAGCGACGAGTGCGATGCGGCGTAAATCGAACAGCACACGACAAGTAAAGAGACGCGCGAATCAATGGGTTAAGTCACACCGCCCCTCATACGTCAGACGTTTTTGAAACAGGGGTGCATGGCGAGCACCGCGCTCGTCTTCGCGCCGCGGCTCTTGGGCGACGGCGGACTGACAGCCTTAGCTCAAACAGCACCGGCAAGCGCGCAGGTCTCGGCGTGAGCCGCGGCAGAGACCATCGCCGTGCGCCTTCGTGTCAACGGCTCGAACTACGGCTTGCGACTCGACCCGCGCGTGTTGATCCTCGAACTGCTGCGCGAACAGCTCGACCTAACGGGGACGAAGAAGGGCTGCAACCACGGGCAGTGCGGCGCGTGCACGAGGCGGTGATGAATCGCCTCGGCGAGCGCATCGTCGAGGTCAACGCAGCGGTGCAGCCCGCAGATTCCGCGACGGCACAACACCGCTGAACGATCCGAACGCTTACGCCTTCGCAACTATGGGCGGATTGGACTTCGCGGGAACATTTGTAACTTTCTGCCCGCCATTGGCGGGACTCGGACCTTTTAATGATGACCTCGACCATCATCCATGAAGGCGCTCACTATGTCCGCCTCGACATCGGACATTACGCTTCGGAACTGCCGCCGTTTCACGGTTCGACCGTCACGACCGTCGAAGACGTTGAGCATGGCAAGAAGTTTGACGAACTGAACGCATCCGAAGCGGCGCAGAACGCTTATAGCTACGCACAGTTCCCCGTCCACACGCACCACCGCACCGATTTTCGATTCACAAGTAATAGCCAATAGCACTTCGCAAACCGCGGTTGCTCAATTCATCCATCTTCTTTTGTCCACACACTGTCTTTTTTTGTATACACCATTGAGCCTCACTAGGCGGCTGTATAACGAAAAGTTCGTGCAAACAAGAATGCTTATCATTGGCATAAAAGCTGCTGGATAAAAATATCTATTGGAGTGAAATACTTTAGGCTTAGGAAAAATGATTGATGATGAACCCTCACCAGTAAGGTCCTTCACACGAGACAAAGGAGAACTCACCAGCAATGACAGACTCAATTCTTTTTTGGAACGCAGTGGCACTCGAAGCCAACCGCGTCAGTCACAGCGACCCTGATAAAAGAGAACAAAACGGCCCGACGATCAGTTCGCGGGCGTTGGCGATTGTTCATTTGGCGATGTACGACGCTTACGCGGGCGTTGAAGGCAACGCCGCCACCTTCCCGCCGTATTTAAATGTTCCTTTCACGCAAACGCCCGGCACATCGCACGCCGATGCCGTCGCGGGTGCAGCTTTTACAACTTTGTCAGCATTGTTCAAGACTCAAATAGATTTTTTTGAGGCGCAGCAAAGCGCGTTTGACACCGGCAATCAAAGTTATCTATTCGGGGTCGAAGTCGGCAACGCAATGCTCGCAGACCGTGCGGGCGACCCGGGAGCCGGTGACAACGGTTATCAGATTTCGCTTGGTCACGGCAGACATCGCGTTGACCCCGACAATCCAGGTCAGGGTTTTCACGCGCCGTACTACGGAATGCAGTGCAAAGGCTTTGCCATTTCCGAGCGGCACACGCTTGATAAGCCACCGTTTGACGATTCCGAATATTTGAAATCGTTGCAGCAAGTGCGGGCGAAAGGCATCAAGCCCGAACTGATGGGAACGCTTCCCAATGATTTGTTCGATGACAAGCGAACTCCGTTGGAAAGCGTGATCGGGGTTTACTGGGCATACGACGGAGCCAACAGATTGGGAACGCCGCCGCGCCTGTATAACCAAATCATTCGTCTGGTGGCGGTAAAACAGGGCAATTCGGAAGGCGACAACGCCCGCCTTTTCGCCTTTGTCAACGCGGCGATGGCGGACGCCGGTATTTTGGCTTGGGAGCAAAAATACTGTCACGATTTCTGGCGACCCGTCGTTGGCATTCGTGAACACGATGCGTCGTGCGGACCGGGGGCAAGAAATCCGGAGGATGCGGGCAGCGAAATTTCTGAGGACGCTGATCCGTCTTGGCTGCCGCTCGGCGCGCCGAATACGAACACGCTGTTAAAGAATCTCACCCCGCCTTTTCCCGCCTACCCGTCGGGACACGCCACCTTCGGCGCAGCAGCTTTTCACGTCACGCGATTGTTTTACGGCAAAGGCTTGGGCAACAACGGCAAACCGTATGATAGCAATGGCAACATCATCGCGGATGATTTGTTCGACGACCTTTCTTTCGTCTCCGAAGAACTAAACGGCGGCAACCGCGACAACAACGGAACGGTTCGACCGCGCCACGTTCGCAATTTTCCGGGCGGATTGGGCGAGATGATTATTGAAAACGGAATAAGCCGGATTTTTCTGGGAGTTCACTGGAGTTTCGACGCTTTCGCTCTCAAAGGTAAGAAGCCGAATTTGAAAAAAGATCGGATTGGCGGCGTGCCGCTCGGTCTGAAAATCGCCACAGACATTTTTGACTTCGGCGGCGGAATTGCGCCGAAACTGTCAACGGTTGAACCGACCGAAGCAATACCGACTAAACCTACGCCACCAGCAACGTTAGGAGGTTGCGCTGACGAGCAAGAAGAAACGGAAACCAGAATGGTTCAAACACCATTCCCGTCCGGAATTTCCCCGCGGTAACTCCAAAGATGAATTTTGTCGAGGCGGTGACCAATCCCGCCTCGACAAAATTATTCACTCCTTAGGCCTACCAGTAAAGTCAACTTCTTTGTTGACCGCATAGAGCGCCTGCGGCGAACACAGAAACAACGCCAACGCTTCCCGGTAAACAAACTTATCGAGTTCGGCGGCTAAGGTCGCCTGCTTGCTTTGATTCGTTTGCGCGGAGAAGTCGTCGTACAACCACTTGAACGCAACGTTCCATGCATCTGCCCACCACGCGCCTCTCCGACCGACGAATTGATAATGCAGTTCAAGCGGCGGCGCGTCGGAAGGTTGCCCGCCCCAGATCAAACATGCCAAGTTAGGTACGGTCTTACGTTGGTTAGACATTGCTGGCACGTAAGCGGCGTCTGTTACTCAGCAGCTTATTCGGAACCTCCATCTGACCCAAGTCCAGATTGATGAGCTATGGACATTTGTCAAAAACCGTCGCGCCACCTTCCAGAGAACGAACCGCTCAAGGCATCGGCGACTACTGGGTCTGGACAGCCATCTCAAGGCCTTCGCCGATTACGCATCACCAGCTATCTCAGTCAGCACCGAAGCGAGGCTGCCGCAACCACTTTTATCCAGCAGATATGCGGTGCCAGTGATGGTCAGGCGGCATTCTTTACCAGCGACAAGTCAGACACCACAAGCAAAGCCGGTGACTTGGTGAATGTGACCACCTCGAAGATGGTCGAACTAAGACCCTCATTGATTCACCATTTCTCGTCCACCCGCGAATGCTTCCACGACGCGCGCAAACTCTTCCTCAAGCCCATTCAGCAGCGCCCCGCCCTCAACCATCGCGTCCTCGTCGAACTTCTCCTTTAATTCAGAGCACAATGACGACATCCCCCGAACGCCGAGGTTGCTGCTGCTGCCCTTGAGGCTGTGCGTCACGCGCTGTAACGCTGGCATGTCCTTTCGCGTCATCGCCGCATGCAACTCGACCAGCTGCGCTTTCGTGTCGTCGAGGTATAAATTGATTAGTTCGCTGATGATGTCTGGCGCGCCTTCCTGTTGCAATTCCCGCAAACTATCGAGCACCGCCAGGTCAATGTCAGCTCCCACCGCCAACGACGGCGATGTGTCCAGCGGCACTGCCTGCGTCGCCTGGAAGGAGGGTGCGCTCCATCGCTCCAAGACCTCTGCGAGTTCATGCGCCTTGACGGGCTTGCTGAGATAGTCGTCCATCCCCGCCGCCAGACACTTCTCGCGCTCGCCTTCCATGGCGTGCGCCGTCATGGCGATGATAACGGTGTGGTGGGGCGAACCCGCTTCGCGGCGGCGAATCTCGAGTCGCCAGGTAGCCGTCCATTTCCGGCATCTGGCAGTCCATCAGCACAATGGGGTAGGAAGTTATAGTGAGCGCGTCAAGTACTTCGAGACCGTTGACGACGGCGTCGGCGATGTAGCCAAGTTTGTGCAGTTGGCTGAGCGCAATCTTCTGATTCACCACGTTGTCTTCGGCTAAAAGTATGCGTAACTGATGGCGTCCGTTCTCGTGGTGCGGTTGATTGGAGAGTACGCATTGTTCTTTGGTGAGACCTGAACGCGCTGCCCCCGCGACCGCGTGCGAGAACTCGGTTTCGTCGTCCATGATGATCGCTAGCGAATCGAAAAGCAGCAACTGTTTGACGGGCTTGGTGAGGCATCTGGCGATTCCGGCCCGGCGTAATGTTTCGCTATCATCACGCTGGCCGAGCGAGGTCAACATCAGCAGGCGTGTGCCACTGATGGCCAGATCACTCTTGATCGTGCGGGCTAGCATCATGCCATCCATCTCCGGCATCTGCATGTCGAGAATCGCCAGCGCGTAAGGCGTGCCGGTGTTGACTGCGCGGTGCAGAGTCGTTAATGCCTCTACACCACTCGGCACGCCCGTTGAACGCATCCCCCACGACGCGAGCTGAAGCTCCAAGATCCGGCGGTTGGTCTCGTTATCGTCTACGACGAGCACGCGAATATCTTCCAGATTGGCTGGCACGCGCGGGGCGGCAACTCTCCCGATAGCTTGTTTCTCAAAGCGCGCCGTGAACCAAAAGGTCGAGCCGACGCTCACCGTGCTCTCGACGCCGATCTCGCCGCCCATCAACTCGACGAGTTGCTTCGAGATGGCTAAGCCTAATCCCGTCCCGCCGAACTTGCGCGTCGTCGAGCCATCGGCCTGCACGAAGGCTTGGAAGAGTTTGCGCTGCCCTTCCGCGCTGATGCCGATGCCAGTGTCGGTGATAGCAAAGCGCAACGTCGCATGGATGTCGGTGTCATCCTCATTCGTCACGCGCACGACGACTTCGCCCGCCTCGGTGAACTTCAACGCGTTGCCGATCAGATTGGTTAAGACCTGGCGGAGCCGCCCGGCGTCGCCGCGTAAAGCGATTTGCACGTCGCTCTCGATCAACGAGGCGATTTCGATGCCTTTGGCTTGCGCGAGTTCGGCGAGGAGTTCGAGGGGACCTTCGACGGCTGAAAGTAAATCAAAGTCCAGCTTCTCAAAACGGAGCTTACCTGCCTCGATCTTTGAGAAGTCGAGAATGTCGTTGATGACGATCATCAGCGAATCAGCGCTGAAGTTGATGGTCTCGGTGAAGTCTCTTTGCTCGGCGGTTAACTCCGTGTCTAAGAGCAAGCCCGTCATGCCGATGACGCCGTTCATGGGGGTACGGATTTCGTGCGACATATTGGCGAGGAACTCGGACTTGAGGCGCGTGGATTCCAGAGCCGCGTCGCGCGTTTCCACAAGCTCAAGCTCCATCCGCTTACGCTCGCCCAGGTCAAGCTGCAATTTGGAGTTAGCGTCTTTCAGGCGTTGCACGATGTAGTAGGAGATGTAGATGAGCAAACAGATTGAGAACAGATAGAGTAGGATGCGATAGATGTGTGAGAGTTGCTGGATGTAAGCATGATGGACATTGTATGTTCTGAAAATCTTTTCCGTTTGCTCGGCGGTGCGGATGGATATCAGTTCGCGAGTCAGCGCGTCTATTTCGGGCTTCAGTCTAAGAATTGTTTTCGCATGAATGATGATATTTTCGAGACCTGGCTCTGCGGCATTCAACAAAACCAGACCTGGCTTTCCAGCAAGGCCATCAATCCGTTTGTTGATCTTGGAATGCTGCTCGTTCTCTGAAAGTAAGTTATAAACAAGCACGTCTCGCAGAAGATTATCAAGTTGATCCGACAAATCTGGATTGCGGCCACCTTTGCGTAATTTTTCCGCGAGTTCGGTCGTAGCAGTTGGGAAATAACGCACTGAATTATTGATAACGGAATTCTTTGACTTGAACACTTCGATCAATCTCTCTTTCTCCTCCAAAGTTGCGCTAAAAACTTGAACCGACTTGATTATCTCGGCCCGACCTGCATCGCTAATGAAGTCAGGAATTTTCTGAAGCCTGTCGCGAACTTGCTTTTCCGTGTTCAACACGTTCGTGATGCGGTCATAAGAGGACAATAGCCCGAACCGCGATTTCAAAATGTCCTGATTGAGAGTGGCATCTAATGCTGTGAGTTGGCGGAGGTCGCTACTGAAGCTGTCGTGCTGGTACACGTCAATCGAGCGCGCCTTCAAAAACAGGAAAGTCAGGGCCAGAATGATTCCAACCAAGACCGCAATGGTTTTCAGCTTGGAAAGAATCATAAAGCTTCCCCCTTGTACTCGCCGGACAGAGTTTTGAGGAAGCTAACTATTCGATGGAGTTCCTCAGAGGATAATTGGCGGCCAAGCTGGTACTTGGCCATGACCATCACCGCCTCTTCCAAACTTCTGGTCGAGCCATCGTGAAAGTAAGGAGCAGTTAAGGCTACGTTACGCAAGCCGGGAACCTTGAAAAGATGACGATCAGCCTCATTGCCTGTCACATTGAACCGGCCAAGGTCAGCCTTAGTCGGTTTACCTCGGTCTGCGAAATAGTCGCCCATGACTCCAAATCGCTGGAACATGTTTCCCCCAATGCCCACACCTTGATGACAACTTGCGCAGCCGTAGCTTTTGAAAAGACGATAGCCTTCTTTCTCTTGTTCCGAGAGGATTTGCACGTCGCCTTGCAAGAAGCGATCAAAGCGCGAGTTTGGCGTCGAGAGAGAACGCTCAAACGTGGCGATGGCGTCTTTGATTGTGGCACTCTGGATTCCCTGGGCATACAGTTCAGCGAATGCTGCCTGGTATTCCGGCGAAAGCTTGAGTTTGTTCGTAATATCAATCCAGTTGGAGTCCATCTCGTTGAATCCATGAGTTGGGTGGTCAATCTGATCTTCGAGAGTCTCCGCGCGGCCATCCCAAAACTGCTTGAAATTGGAAGCAGAGTTAAAGACAGTCGGAGTGTTGACATCCGTCCGCCGCTGTTCGACTCCAGTAGAGCGCTCCGATTGATCCGTTCCACCGGCGTTGAGCAAGTGGCAACTGGAACATGAGATGGTGTTGGTGCGTGAAAGCTGGGGGATCGTTGAAAAGCTTTTCCCCCAGCGAGACCTTCTTTTCGTTTAGCTTGATCGTTGGCTGCAGCGGTTGGAGAGGTTCGTTATCCAGGTTGTACATAGTCTCTGTGACCCTCGATTCCGCTATCGGACGATAACTTTCCGTTCGCAGCCACGCCACGACTGCGACAACAATTGACAGAGCCAGAAATAAAATAAGCCAAAATCGTTTCATACTTGACTTTCGATTGCGGGAAATAAGCATCAACTCAGAGTTGTCGTTCAGATTGTCTGCGGTGGTTAATATTTTCAGTTGCTATATCACCATTGCTTCACGCCGTTTAGAGTGCATCCGCCAGCGCCTCAAACACTCGCTTGAACTCAGCTTCAAGGTCGGCGTCGCCTCAGCCATTTCACGAAGCCAACGCCGACCTGCAGGTAAACTTGCGTGATATTCAACTTCGGGAAATCTCTGGCGACGATGTGATATGGTTCGTACTCGATAAATCCTTCGCTCAACTCTTTCTCCACGCTGCCTGTCGGGAGTCTGAATTCAAACCTTACCCCGCTGTGAAAGTCGGAACGCCGTATGTTCATCAAACAGTACTGCGTGCCGAAGCTGAGGTCACCTCTACCGCGCGTCGTGGCTGCTCCGGTTTCCGTTGGGCGGCCCATCGCGTTCCAATCGATCTCGATTTGCCGACGGTCAGTGATGTCATATTCGACATTCAGCGGAGTGTGCAGCGATGGGTGAGCTGTGCCTTTGCACCAACGCGAAGTGAATGAGCACTGCACCTCGCCGTGCTCCTTCGGATATACCAAGCCGGTTTGAAGAACCTCTTGAATCGGCTGCTCTTGCGCCGAGGCATTGACCGCAAAAACCATCATCGCTGCTAGCTTGGCAACTCAGAGTTGTTGTCTCATCTTTTCTTTCTTTGTTGATTCTTACAGTGGTTCTCACTTGAGTGTTGAGGTACAGCGACGATTTTGCTTAATGATTATCTACATTGAGACCTGAACGCAGATGAAAACCGCTGTAGATTGTGAGGTATGTGAAGTCTTCGATCGGAAGATTGGAGAAGGTGGTCATAGTAAGCCCTGATGAGCGCACGAAACCAAAGCTCAATATTAACAGTGTAGACTGTGTAGGGCAGAGGAAGAGGCATCCGCTCAAATCCTGAGTGGTACAGCTCATAGAGTTGTTGGCGCGTGAGCATGTGGCGCACGCTACGGCCGAAACTTAACCTTCCGATGGCATCAAACTAACCAATGTTTGCTGCTTGTTCACCTAGTACCTGATGTGATGAACAGATGACTCTCCCTTGCCATGTGGCATAAACTTGCGCTCAGGCTTGAATGCAAGAAAGGAGAGTCACCATGACTGTCTATTGTGGCGTAGATTTCCATACTCGACAACAGCTCATCAAGTGGTGCGACACACAGGATGGCGAGATCAAAGAACAGCGGCTTTTTCATGACTCGCTCGACGAGGTTCGTAACTTCTACTCACAGTTCTCCGGTGAAGTACGGGTCGGGATTGAGGCGTGCGGCTACAGCGAATGGTTCGAGCGCATGCTGCAAGACTTATTGACCTTTACATAAATTGAGTGGCTCATGTAACCAATTTGTGCTCAGCAACAAGTTGAGCAATGAACTTTGGACTGATGCGTTTTAAGTTGATTCTGTGTTCACACATCGCCAGGTAGTATTTCAGATGCTTCTTATGGACGCCGCGAAACGGTCGCAGAAAGTTGCGCGTCGTGGTCCACAGCCCTTCGATAGTGTTGCTGTGAACCTCGCGCACGCCATCGCCATCATCATCACGCGCCCACTCATGTTGGCCGTGACAAACCGTACGAGGTGTCCGCTTGATTTGGTTGTAGCCTTGCCATTCATCCGTGTAACAGATGGCTCCCTTCTGCGTGTAAGAATGCACATGCTGCTGCAAAGTCTTGCCATCCGTATGCTCGCAAACTCGCAAGCGACACTGCCTGCTTCGCCGGCCGATGGTGCCGACCACCGGGGGCCGATCATTGTCATAGGTGCCGTGCCCATGCCGCTTATTGGCGCGACGCAGTGGCGGATCTGCTGGATCGGTGTGCTTTTCGCCTTTTTTCCCCCGCGTTCTGAAACATCTCGTCAGTCTCAGTCTCGGCGTCTGCGAGCGCCGCTTCCGTCAGCAGCGCATGAGCATTCTGTTGGAGTCTCTTCCGCCAGCGGTGCACGCAGTAGCGCGACAGCCCAAGTTCCTCAGCTAAGACGGTCGCTGGCTCGCCCTTGCAGACACCACGCACCAAGAGCACGACTCGGCGCGGCTCAAGGTGGCTGCCAGCGAAGATGGTGCCCGTGTAGAGATTGTAGCTGCTCTGACACTTCTGGCATCGGTAATCGACACCGCCGCGCTTGTGGGTGCGAAACTGTCGCGCTTGCTGGGTGGTGGCACCACAGCCCGGACAGCGTAGTTTCTTTAGGTGGAAATATTTCTCCACCCACGCGATACTTTCTTGGTCATCCAGCAGATCAGTTATCGGGAAGATCATTCCCGAAGTCTAACATGCACAAATTGGTTACATGAGCCAAAACTATTAACTCCTGTTCGCTCGCTTTCGCCCCTTCTTTGAGCACGACAAAGGCTGTCACCTCTTCGCCGTAAAGTTTATCGGGCACGCCGATGGTCGCTGCCGCCGCGATTGCCGGGTGCTTGTAAAGAGTTTCGTCAATCTCGCGCGGATAGATGTTCTCGCCGCCGCGTATGATCATGTCGGATTTACGATCCACGATGTAGAAAAAGCCGTCTGCGTCTCTGCGTCCGATGTCACCCGTGTGAAACCAGCCGTTACGGAAAGCGCGCGCCGTCGCATCTTTATTCTTGTAATAACCCTTGAATATATTCTCGCCGCGCAGAACGATCTCGCCCAACTCGCCGTCGCGAGACTCTTTGTCTTCGTCATCGAAAATCTTCATCTCGTTTCCGATAGCCATGCCGCAAGAGCCGGGTCTTCGCCTTCCGTCCGGCGGGTTAAACGTCGAGCGGCAGGTGGATTCCGAGAGGCCGTAGCCCTCGATGACCAAGCAAAGGAAAGTTTCTTCAAAACTCTTCAAGATTCCGACGGGCACGGGCGCCGACCCGCACATGGCGAAGCGCAGTTGCCCGGTGTGCAAACCTTCGGGCACGACTTGTGGGTATGTCGCAAGCAGTATGGAAAGCATCGTTGCAACCGACCCGAATGAGGTAACGCCGTAATCGGAAATGATCTGCCAGAACCGTGAGGCGGAGAATTTAGGGCTGATGACGGTTGAGC
>JACDEG010000508.1 GCA_013816505.1 Pyrinomonadaceae bacterium
CGCCAGCAGCTGCGCAATCCGGCGTGAGCTGTTTCTTCCACTCGGCGTCAGTCTATTCAACTTTGTCACTGATAGGTTGCGAGGCGGGTTGCGAGGCGTTCTCCTGCGCGGAAGCACAAATGGTGAACGCCAGCGTAGCGGCGAATAAACAGGTAGTCAGTTTCCCGTGCGAGGTAAAAGCGTGGCGGATTGCGTGGCCCCTTCATCCGAAGATTGAGCTGCCGGCGCAGCAGCGGCCACGTGGAAGACTGCGCGTCGCCCTGATAACGGAGTCGCGATGGTTCGCGATCGCGTGGCCACGGAAAGCAGACCCACCCAGGACCATCGCGGTAAGCGCGAACGCCACTCTGAGTTTCAGCATCGGCGGCCTCGCGACTGGAGATGGCGTCTCAGCCGCTGCGACAGGATTCACAGAATAGAATCGACTCCGGCCCCGTCGACAAACGCATGCCGGCCTCTGGAAAGCACTCCGCGCCGACGGCGTCGGCCCTCGGCGCGGAGGTTTCCTTGCAATTATTGCCGCGTGTGATCGTCCTTCTCGCCGGACTGGAATGGCTGCGTCGCATTGGCGACGAACGGAAATTGGTCGAGAAACGGTTTTTCGTTCGCGTCGACTTTATCGCTCAGCGTTTTGCCGTTGGCGATCATCGTGAAAACCATATCCACCACGTCGTCCTGCAAACGCCGCCCGCCCATTTTGCCGAAGCCACCATCTTTGTTGCTCCCCCCGCCCGCTCCTTTGTTAGGCACGGTCAGGTCGAGACGTAGAATGTCGCCGTTATCGACCGCCATTTTTGCCAGCTTCGCCATATGCTCCTCGTCGGTGTTCATGGCTTTGAGCGACTTGACGATATCGTCTTTGAATAGCCCAGCAGCGTCGTCTTCGGTGGAGGCTGCATTATACTCGTCTTTCCGCGGCGGAGGGATGAGTCCGTTGTTCACCAGCGGACCTCCGTCGCGATCTACTGTCACCCAATCGCCTTCGCCGGTCAGCACACCTTTATCGCCGAGTTTTTGCGTGGCGTGGCGCTGTGTTACGGCGTTGACGCCGATCACGTCCGAAGCGCCCTTGAGCATTTTCGCGGGGACGCTGACAGCTGTTATGAGGGTATTAAAACCCGCGTAAGTGTCGCGACCGCCGCGTTCACTTAAGTGGGAGGTTTCGGGATGGCCAGGGTTCTTGATGGCTGAGCCGATCAGACGATTCGCACCCGTATCGTCCAGGAAGAATGGGTCGTCGGCTACTCCGCCGAAGAACTTCGCGCCGGTCTCCTTGTCTGTGCTTATTACCATCTCCGGCGCCTTATACTCTTGCGTAGCCATGGTTGTAGCCGCGGTAAAGCTCTTGCCGCCGGGCAAAGTGATTGTTGCGGTTTGCGTTTTCTCCCGGCCCAGCCCCTTCGAATACACCACATCGACGAAGGCATCGGGCTTTGCGTCACCAGTGTTCTCGATTTCAAAGCGGTAACGCAGGTTGTGATCGAAAATCGCCATCCCGAAATGCTCGCCCGAGACGACGAAGCCTTGCGTGCTCATGATCAGGACGACCTGGTCGTTGTCGTTCGGATCGAGAAACGCATAGGTGTCCGTGAGATCGGAGCCGCGATCCTGCGTGATCGACGGTGAGTCGATGTGGTCGGAGGCGCGCAGGTGCTCGGCGAACGGCATCAAGAGGGCGACGAGCCCCAAACCGATGCTGAAGCTAAGTGGACCAACACCTGACGAGCCATTTTTTAATCTGGAGTTGTCCATAATATTTTCTGCTTTCTGGCAATTGAGAAGGAGCCGCGCTCGGTTTATTCCGGCACACTCTCAAAAAGTTGAAACCACCGGTTTCCCACATTGCGTTTCCTCGCTGAAGGCCGACTTCCTTTAAGACTTCGCGCGGCGTCAGGTATTTCCTTACACAGTTAGTTCGACTGTTCCGCACTTGGTTTAACGCCCACGTTAACTACCTCACTCATGCCTATCACGGCGAGGGTTTGGGATAGGCAATCATCTCATACTGAGCTGGAACGTTTCGGCCCCGGTAGAATAACGCTCCGCGGAGCCAGCTTGCCTCATGCAGTCAGTCGGTTCGACGGAGTCTCGCCCTGCCACTGGCTCATGCTGCTGTGCGCAATGCCCTCACCATTGTGAGATGAGTTATGAGTTTATGAGTTCTAAATCGCCCTAACTTTAATGAGCGGCAAGGCCGTTCGCGCCGGACGGAAAACCGTCGCCAGCGTTGAGAGCCAGGAGCGTGAGACTGCCATCTCCTTTAACCCGGAAGGCGCTGACAACAGCCGTTATATTGTTCAGCACATAAAGAAAGCGTCCATTATCGCTCAAGTCAGGGTCTCGCGGATCGCCGCCACTTAAATCGGCGGCCACCGCCCGCAGCAATCTGAGGCTGCCGTTGCGCGCGATTGAGTAGCTGCTGACGGTGGCCGAGACCGGGTTCGACACGTAGGCGTAGCGCCCATTGTTGGTGATGGTCAGCCAGCACGAGGCGGTCTGGTGGTTGGACAGGTTAGGAGTCACGGTGCTCACACCACCGTCCGCCGAAACTCTGTAGGAAGCTGCCGCGCCGAGGCCGGGGCCGTCGAAAAAATTGTGGGTGACGGCTAACAAATTGCGCTTGGCAAAGTCGAAGCCGAAAGGCGATAACCCGCCGGCGGGCGGACGTGTTGTGAATGCGTTGGGACGCCCGTTGTTGCCAACCGTGTAGGTGTCAATCAAGCCTGTTCCGTTAGTGAGCCGTTCGGTGACGACCAGCACTTCGCCTCCCGGGCTGAACTGAATTTGTGCGGGGCCGGCGGCGGCGCACACGTTGTCGGCGGGGTCTCCCAAGTCACGGACGAGGGCAGGGCAGGGTTCGACGGCGCTGGTGCTCAACGGGCGGGTCGAACCGGCGAGCGGCGTTAGTTTGCCGTCCGAGCGGATGGTAAAACCGGTAATGTTATTCACGGCTCCGGCATTGAGGACGTAAAGCAAATCCTCGCAGACGGTCAGGCTGAGCGGACGGTCACCGCCCGAAGGGACGCGATCAACCAACTCCAGCCCGCCGCGTTCCATCACCCTGAAGACTGAGATATCGTCGCTGCCCGGATTAGCGGCGAAGAGCCACTCGCCGCCCTGGCTGAGAATTAGCGAACCCTGATTTTCAAGCAGGTTTCCGGTGCCACGTCCGCCCGTGGCGACAGTACCGGCGTTAGCCAATTGTCCGTGTGCTCCGCGCCGAAAGATGACCACGCCGTTACCTGTAGCGCCGTTGGTCATCACATAAACATTGCCGACATTCCTTGGCGGCGAAAACGGCGGTGGACCTTCCCCTTTTGGTTGTGCCGCGGTCGCCGTGCTGAAAATTGCAACTTGCGCGAGAATCGCCGTCACAAGTATCGCTGTCGCCCGTAGAGAATTTATTGTTCGATTGTTCATTTTTGAGCGCTGCTTTAGATTACGATTGATCATAATTAATCTTCTTTCTGGTTTCGGAAGTTGCTTTCTAACAGGCAAGAGTGGCCGCCCGATTCTTTATTCCGGAAAAATTGCGAAGCGCGAAATATATTCGTCGCGTTGGTTGTCGATCTAGGCGTGGGGTGTGCGAAGTCTCCGCGTAATGCGAGCCATCTAAGAGCGTCGGGAATGAGAGATGGCATGCGCGGACTTATTCCCGCCGTGCCAGTTCGCTGCTCGAATTCCTTGCAACACCGCAGCGACGCGCCGGGAATTAACTGGCCCAAGTGATCTCTCACCGCGTGCAGAGAGCGATGTTCGCCCTCTGGTTAGGTGCTTATCTCGCGATTCTCCCACGCCAGCAGCCGCGCTGGAACGTGCTGACGCTGGCCACGATTATGCACGCACTCCCTTTTGCTTCACGCTTCGCGTCCGTGAAGTCCGCCACGTGTGTTTGCAATCGTTTAGCGCTTTCGCGGCTTCTTCGGTTCGAGCATCGTTCCGCGGCAGTTGGTACTGCCGCATAGACACACGAATTCCTTCTCGAGCTTCTTCGTTCGCCGCTCGGCGGGGACGATCTTGTAGTCGTAGAACAGTTCGTCACCGGGCTGGATGCTGCGTTTCGCATAAACGAAGATCCGCTCCTCTTCTTCGGTGGTTTCGCAATTCGGGTCGCACGAGTGATTGATCCAGCGCGAGTCGTTTCCACCGCGCCCGGCGTCGATCACGTCGCCATTATCGAGTGAGAAGAAGAAGGTGTGATACGGATCCTTCGGATCGCGCGGGGGCAGCTCCATTGCCTCTTTCCAGGGAAGATGCTCGCCGGTGTATTCGATGATGCGCTCGCCTTTGCGAATAGCGGCAACCGCATACACTCCCTTGCCGTGCACACCCGACTTCCGGACCTTAACTTTCTCCGGCGAAGTCTTGAAGGTTTTCGCGCGAGGCGAACGCTTGGCCGGCATGCGCAACTGATCGCGTATCGGTTATTAGTTGGCTGTAAGCGCCGCGCGTTCATCGTTTAACGCGCCGCTCTTCTCCAGGAAATAATCGTAACCGCCGGGATACGGCGAAACCTGTCCAGCATTCACGTGCAGCACTTTCGAGGCGAGCTTCCGAATGAAATGCACGTCATGCGAGATGAACACGAGCGTGCCTTCGTAAGCGTCCAGCGCAAGGATCAACGACTCGACCGCGTGGATATCAAGG
>JACDEG010000509.1 GCA_013816505.1 Pyrinomonadaceae bacterium
ATGTCTACCTGCGCGACCGCGCATACTACCGCGCCGAAGTCGAGTTCACTCAGCAACTCGATGCGACGCGGACGCGCGCGACGATCACTTTTCGCATCAAGCTCGGCGAGCGGACGACGGTCGGGGCGTTCCCGATTAACATCGACGGCTTCGACGCGGCGGGCGTACGCTCCAGCCTGGCGCTCCAGCCAGGCGCGCCGTTCACGCAGGAGGCGCTCGGCGCGGACATCAATCGCATTCGACAGGCGATCATCGCGCGCGGCTACCTTGCGCCGCGCATCAACGAGCCGCAGATTCAACTCGACCAGGAAAGCAACCAGATCAATGTCACGCTGAGCGGTCAGGTCGGACCGCAGGCCAAAGTCGTCATCACCGGCTATGACGAGTTGAGCGACGAGACGGCGCGCGAGTTGTTGCCGGTCATGCGCGAAGGCACGATTGATAAATCGGCTATCGTCGAAGGCGAGCGCCGCATCCGCAATCGCTTGCAGGAAAATGGTTACTTCTTCGCCGAGGCCAACGCCAACTGCGCGGTTGTCCCGCCGCTCGTCAACACAGCCGCCGTCCCCGCCGGCATCGTTTCCAACACTTCCTCCACCGCAACGACTACTACTACTGCCGCCGCTGCCATCGCCGGCCCGCCGCAGACAAGCGAGCGCGGCGCGGCCACGGCGTCGTGCGACAATTTGAACCCGGAAGAGTTGAGCGGGCGCGCCGTCACGATCACGTATGTCGTCGAGCCGGGACGCCGCTACAAGCTGACTGAGATTCGCATCGAGGGCACCGAGAAGCTGACCGTCGATGATGTCGCGGGCGAGCTACGCACGAAGGAGGCGAACGCGCTCGGTTTCATCCCGGTGCTCGGCTACGGGCGCGGCTACACTTCGGAAGAGGCGCTCGAACGCGACCGGCAAGCGATTGAAGCGCGGATGCGCGACCTCGGCTACCGGCAGGCTAAGGCCGTGGTGCTGCAGGGCGTCTCGCTCGAAGACGAAAATCTGATTATCACGTTCGGCGTCACCGAAGGGCCGCTGACGCGCGTCGCCGGCGTCCAGGTGCGCGGTAATCAAATTTACACCGCCGAGATGTTGCGCGACGCGGCGTGTCCATCTGTGCGCGACCCCGAAGACGGCTGCACGATCATCGACGGCCCGTTCTCCCGCTCGCAGGCGCGCGTCGACGCCGACCGCATCCGCACCTTCTACGCGCGCAACGGCTACTTCGACGCGGTCGTCAACCTCGATGTCGTTGATCTACCGAACAGGGGCGCGGACGAGCAGGTGCGGTTGATCTACACCGTCAACGAGTCCGACAAAGTCTTCATCAACCAAATCTACGTTAACGGCGTTGTCCGGACACGGCGAGAAGCGATCCTGAACGCGATTCCGATTCGGAGGGGCGATCTGTTGCGCGCCGCCGAACTCGCCGAAAGCGAGCGGATCATCAACGCGACGGATGTCTTCCGCCAGGTCATCATCCGCACCGAGGCGGCGGGCGAGACCGACTCCGGCTTCAAGCGGCGCGACGTGATCATTGATGTCGAAGAGCGGCAGCGCATCACGACCGACTACATCGTCGGCTTCTCGACCGACAACGGGCCGCTCGGCGGCTTTGAGATTCGCAACAACAATCTGTTCGGGCAACTGCGGCAAGGCGCATTACGGACGCGCGCCAGCCGCCGCCAACAACTGCTGCGCCTCGAATACTTCGACCAGCGGTTTCAGCGTTATGGGCGGAAAGACTTCGCGCCGCTGACCGTCTCGGCGCAGTACCAGCGCGATTCCAACGTGACGCGCTTCTTCCGTTCGACGATAGACCGCGGCAACTTCGGGATCGTGCAGCGCTTCGACGACGACGGCAATCCGATAGACGAGCTCGGCCAGCCGGTCGGCGAGCCGACGGTCAACCGCTTCACGATTAACGTCGAGACGCAGCGTGACCTCGAACTGGAGTTGGGGCCGCGCGGGCGCGTGTTGAAGCGGAGCACGGTGTTCCTGCGTTACAACTACGAAGACGTGCGCCTCTTCAACACCAGCAGCCTGCTGATTGCCGAAGTGCTGCGGCCCGACCGCGCGGTGCGCCTCTCGCGTTTCGGGGCGACGCTGGCGCGCGACACGCGCGACAGCCAGTTCGACCCGTCGCGCGGCGACTTCCTGACCGCCGACTACGCGATTGCGCTGAAGCAGCTTGGCGGCAACATCTCGTTCAGCAAGTTCCTTTCGACCTATCGCCGCTACTACAAGATCGACCGCGTGCGCCCGACGGTGCTGGCCGGCGCGATTCAACTTGGACTGGCGCGCCTCTATAGTCCAAGCGACCGCAACGACGACGGCGTGATTGACGCCCCCGACCGGACGCTGCCAATCAGCGAGCGATTCTTTTCGGGCGGCTCGACGACGTTGCGCGGCTTCGGGTTCGAGGAGGCGGGGCCGCGGCTCGCCGTCTGTCCGGGCGGGCAGATAGTCGGCAGCAGATGCCCCGCCGGAAATTTTCGCAACGAGCAGGGCGAGCCGGTGACACTCAACCCGTTCCTCGTCCCTATCGGCGGCAACGCGCTCGCCATCGTCAATCTCGAAGCGCGCGTCGGCGTCACGAAGAGCGTGCAGGTCGTGCCGTTCTATGACGGCGGTAACGTCTTCCGCCGCGTCAGCGACATCTTCCGCCGCGCGCCGCGCGAGGGCGAAGACCCGAACCTCCAGGCGAAGTGGACGCACACCGTCGGCCTCGGCCTGCGCCTCAAGACGCCGTTCGGGCCGCTCTCCGTCGACTACGGTTATTTGCTCAACCCGCCGACGTTCGTTCTGCCGCAGGGGACGGGCATCCCGGCGGACATCATCATCAAGCGCGGGCAACTTCACTTCCGCTTCGGGCAGACGTTTTAAGAGTTGGGGTGGCGGGGAGTCGGGGTTGGGGAAAGAGGGTTATAACGATGAGAAGGTTTATCATCAGTGGCGTTCGAACATCGCTCAGTCTGACGGCTGTCTTCGCTTTTCTTGCTTTTACTCCCGGCCCCCGGTCCCTGGCGCCCAGCCCCCTCTGTCATGCGCAGGAGGTGATTGATCGGATGGTGGCGGTCGTCAATGGTCAGCAGTTAATCACCTACACCGATTTGCTGTGGCAGTTGGCGCTACAGCCGGACACGCCGCTCGACAACCCACGCTCGGACGACTTGAACCGCGCGCTACGGACAATCGTCGACCAGCGTCTGATCGCGCAAGAAGCGGAGAAACTGCCGTCGATTACGCCGACCGATGAGGCGGTCGAAGCGGAGTTGAACGAATTGATCCGCCGCTTTCCATCGCGCGCGGAATTCTACCAGCGCCTCGCGCTGGTCGGCCTGGGACAGGACTCCGAGCAGTTGCGCGAGATCATCCGCCAGCGCGTTGCGATCAGCAACTATCTCGACTTCCGCTTCCGCTCATTCACCGTTGTGACGCCGCGCGAGGTGGAAGACTATTACCGCGACGTGTACGCACCGCGCGCCCGGCGCGATCAGCCCGGTCAAATCGTGCCGACACTCGAAGAGGCGCGGGCCAACATCGAAAGGGATTTACGCGAAGGCAAGATCACCTCCGACACCGAGGAGTTCCTCGAAGACGCCCGCTCGCGCGCCGATATCATCTACCTCATTGATCTCTGACACGCCCGCCCGCCACGCAAACGTCCATCATTTCTCCCTTGTGCGAGAATTTCATTCTTTGATCTATGCGGGTCCACCCGCGATGCGCTACACTCGTCTGCGACGCCGCACGCCCTGCCGCGTCTGTGACGTGCCCCTGTCCTGCTCATCTTAACGCGCGAATCAACGCGTGAATAATCAGCTACTTGACGAAAGGTTCGACCCCGGATGAATAAAAGATTTCACATCGCAATTTTTGCGCTCGCCGCCGCCGTCGCGATGGCCGTCGCGGGCGCGACATTCCCGGCCCCCCATGTTGCCGCGCAGAGTGGACTCGATCCGCTGGCGGCGCTTCCCGCTTCTGACATCGTGTTGATGATTGACGCCGGCCGCCTCATCAATCAGATCGCGCCGCAGGCACTCGCCAACGATCCAGCGACGCTGAAGAAGATGAACGACGGCATCAATGAAATCAACGCTTCCACCGGCATCGACATGCGCGCGGTGAAGCGCGTCGTCGTCGGTATGCCGATGTTCGACGTGAAGGCGATGACGGCGAGCGGGCAGTTCCCCGGCGTCGCCATTGTGGAGGGGATCGACACCGCCAAGGTGCTGGCGCTGATCGCGACCAGCGGCGCGGTGAAATCCAGCGAGACGACGCACGGCGGTAAGACCATCTACACCCTGGCGCCCAAAGATGAGACGAAGACAAACGGGGTCGCCACCGCTCCCCGCATGCCGCTCCAAAAAATGTCGCTCGTCGCGCTCGACGCGAACACGCTGTCGGTCGGCGATTTGAGGCAAGTGCGGGCGTCCATCGACGCGAGCGCCGGGCGCGGTATGAAGACGAGCGGCGATTTGTTGATGATGGCGAGCCGTAACCCGAACGCGCTCGTCAGCGTTGCCGGCAACTTCCCGTCCGAACAGATGCGGCAACTACTCGACGGCGCGGGGCCGCTGCCGATCAGCGACGAAGCGAAGCAGGCGATCATGTCGATCACGCAACTCTATAG
>JACDEG010000510.1 GCA_013816505.1 Pyrinomonadaceae bacterium
GTCCGCGCTGCTCTGAGAGCCGCCACGCCTGACCGTCGGCGTCGTGCAAAGTGAAATCCGGGGCGAACGCGCCGACTTCCGTGGATTGTTTCAATGACTGGCTCACGCGAAACGGCCTTTGCTAAATTCTTTCGTTTCAGAGTCGGCGGATGCTACTTGATATTTTCTTAACTTTATATAACATCCCGAAAAAGCTTTTTCCAAACGACGAGCAAAATGAAACAGTATCACGACCTTCTTAAATCGATCTTGAAGAACGGCGCCGAGCACCGTGACCGCACCGGCGTCGGCACCATCTCGCACTTCGGCCATCAGACACGCTTCGACCTGCGCGACGGATTCCCCCTCGTCACGACCAAGAAGGTTCCGTTCCGCTGGGTTGCCGAGGAGTTATTCTGGTTCCTGTCCGGCAGCACCGACGAGCGGGAACTCCGCGCGCGCGGCGTCGACATCTGGTCGGAATGGGCTGACGAAGCGCACACGAGTCGCTTCGGTCGGGAAGCCGGCGACCTCGGCCCTATTTACGGCTACCTCTGGCGCTCGTTCGGTGGCAACTATCCGGCGCGCGACGGCGTTGACCAGATCGCGCGTTTAATCAACGAGATTGAGCGCAACCCGAACTCGCGCCGTTTGATCGTGACGGGATGGGACCCACGGCAGTGCGACAATGTTGACCTCCCACCTTGCCACACGCTTTTCGAATTCAAAGTCGAACGCGAAAAAATCCTTCACTGCCAACTCTACCAACGCTCGGCGGATGCCTTTCTCGGCGTGCCGTTCAACATCAGTTCCTACGCCCTGTTGACGCATATGGTCGCGCACGTCTGCGGCCTCGAACCGGGCGAGTTCGTCTACTCGCTCGGCGATTACCACATCTACTCGAACCACCTCGAACAAGTCGCAGAACTTCTTTCGCGCGAACCGCTCCCACTGCCGCGCCTTGAGATCATGGACGAAGGCGGACGCTTGCGCGGCCTCGAAGGTCTGCTCAGTTTTAAGTACGACCACCTGCGCCTCGTCGGCTACAAATCGCACGGCAAAATCGCCGCCCCGGTCGCGGTATAGATTGCGGCGCAGGGAGTTTTGAAAGAGCGATATGGCAATCATCGGCATCGTCGCGGTGGACAGGCGCGGGGCCATCGGGCGCGGCGGCACCGTCCCGTGGCATTACCCGACGGACATGAAATTCTTCCGAGAGCAGACGACGGGGCACGCCTGCGTGATGGGCTACAAAACGTGGCGGTCGCTGAAGAAGCCGCTGAAAGATCGCCTGAACATCGTGATGAGCCGCGCGGCAGTGGTCGCGCCGCAGCAAGGCGTGGTCGTGCTCCGCGACAGAGTCTCAGTGCTTTCGCTCACAACCTACCTCGCGTGCGACCTGTTCATCATCGGCGGCGAACAGATTTACCGGACGTTTCTGAACGACATCGAGAAGTGGCTGGTGACTGAGATTCCACTGACCGTCGAAGACGCGGACACGTCGATGCCATCGGATTTTTTAGCAGGATTCGAGCCGTCCGATTCGCGGCTGCTTGAAGATAATTTGGGAGTGAAGTTTTATCGCCGAGGGTGATTGTTCATAGCACCATGTGGGAAATAGCTGCCGTCGAGTCCGCGAACAATCGTACAGCCGCCAAAGGTGTAGGTGAATTCCTGCGTCAACGCGGTTAACAAATCTTCATGTATCACGTCCAACATCTCCGACATACCGGACCAAGCAGTCAAGCTTGGCATATTCAGCAATTTGTGTGGCATGCCGATCAGCTTCCTCTTGCGATTCGTACGTCTTGAGGGTTAGGCAAGTACCCGGCCCCTCTAAAATGAGTTTAAAGGTTACCGGGTTCGGGTTCTCGACACCCCACCTGGCCTCCACTTTTAGACACACTGCCGTGAACGAATCAAGCGCATAGCTTCTTCTGTAGACAGGCAGGATGACGCTCACCTTGCGCCTGGCTTGTCGGGTTTGATTGTCGATGATGGTGCGGACACGCCCGAAGCACAGCACCGCCGCCGGTAACAGAAGCGATAGCGAGATAGTCAGCCACTGGTACGTGGAAGCTGGCACCTTCGACTCTCCCAGGCGGAGGTTGCCGCCGCTGCCGATAAACATGATGAATCCGCCGATAAGGCTTAGGAACACACCAAATTTGATGAGGGCAGAATGGCTACGCCTTGTGAAAACGAGTCGGCGGTTGAATAGTACGTTCATACTTCTACGCTCTTACTGCAACGTACAATTGCGCAAGCGCCGAACGCTCGAATTGAGCGGGCGCGCACACACCGCATCAAGCCTTCAAGTCTCGCGGATGAGATCGGCGCTATCCGCGCTCCGCTCGAATGAGTCGTTGGGCGGCGGCGGAACCTAGAAAACTGCTTTACTACTTGCAGCCACAAGTCTGGTTGTTAGAGGCTGTTCCGCAGCATTCCGCCTTTTCCGACGGCTCGCAGCACGTCGTCTGTTCAGCCGGTGAACAACACGCCGAAGATTCAATCTCTGCTTTCTTTGCCTTGCCTGCAAAGAAGCGACGAAGATTCTCTGGCAGTTCGGAGTTTTGAATTGGTGTTGGCTGCAACAACGCCGCGTTTCCATAAACCTCACGAAGAATAGCGTCAACAATCATCGCCCTCGGTGCTGCCGTGTATTCTTGCCCGTGAAAAACCCAGACACGGCAATCAACCGCTCCATTGCATGAACAGCTTTCACAAGAAGCGCATTGGCTTTCGCGCAACTCAAGCGCGATGTCTCTGTCGTTAATTCTGATTGTCGGCGAGGTAAAAAAACCGAGGGTCTGCGCTTGCGCCTCGGATTCGACGAGTGTTTTTTGTAGAGAAACTTCTGCCCCGGATGCCTCCAAAATGTGCGAAACATCTGACAGGGCAGCCTCCAAATTGGCATCAGTGCCTAGACATCGGTCGCAGACTTCCAAATCAATGTACATAAAATCAATTTCGATTCGCCGATGCTCCGTTGCCGAATAGTTTTCTTGACGATTTACTTGTTTCATCTTTATCTCCTTAAGCTAATGTTTGTCTGTAGCGTTGGCTACATTCATACAGACGTTCACATCCGCAAAAGGACGCAAAGAAAAAGAGCTAACAAGCCTGACAATCATCCTTTCGAGGAACATAGCCCGCGACGCTTCCGCGATGATCGAACTCTAAAGCGCAGCACTCCACTAACATCTCCTTGAGTTTCGCTCGTCCACGCTGCACACGCGATTTCGCTCCTGACAGAGATATACCCTGCCTTTGCGCTACTTCCTTCTGCGTCAATCCTTGTAGCTCTGACAAAACAAGAGTTTCTCGGTAAGGTTCAGGAACTTTCTTCAAAAATGGCTGCACGCATTTCGCCAACTCGACTAAAGCCTCTGTTTCATTCGGTTCAAGAGCGACAATCTCTTCTGAAAGCTCTTGCATCGGTTTCTGGCGGCGATAGTAGTCGTTAATTGCATTGCGCGTGATCTGGTAAATCCACGCGCGCAGCTTCTCGCTGTGTCGTAGTGATGCGGCGTTGGAGTGAATTTTAATAAAAACGTCTTGCAGAATATCGGCAGTGGCTTCTTCATCCCTGACACGCTTCAGGATAAACGCACGCAGATGTTCGCTGAACTCGTTCCAGATAGTTTCCGTTTGACCCAACATTTATGTTCCTCGTGCCTCGTCGAAATTAGAATACAACTCTACACGAGATGGTGACGCAGAATTTCTGCAAAGGACGCAAAGTTTTGCTGCTCTCACAGCCTCCAATCCCCACAATGTAGCCGCCCAACAAGTATTAGACCGCCAAACACCCGCAGCAATCGAGTCCCGAATTCGGCCTTCAATCCCTCATGTGTTTGAACAGCGACCCGCGCGGCTCAGTGTTAAAAGGGCCTCAGACCCTTCACATCTGTGTCGCTGACAGTATCTCTCTCATTGAGCGGCTTGAGGGAGTTTGACGGGGCGGAAGCGATCTGCCGGGAAGGTGTGATCCTTGCCGTGCTCATCGACGATGCGGATGAGGCCGTTGGCTGCCGCTTCGTCGTCGGGGATGACGCGGTACATCTTCCCGATTTCGAGGGACGCCTGGTAGCCTTCGTTGTTGAGACAGACGGCGAAATGGGTGGGTGGTTTTTTATCTTTCTTCATGGCAGGGTCGAGAAGCATAGTCAAATCGAAAACATTTTCATGCGGCTGTTGAGTGTCAGAGCAGTTGAACTAAAATTCAAGACCGAAAGTCCCTGATGTCTTTGAACGGCGTTTCAGAGTCGGTAAAGTCGGGGCGGTAGTAGTGAGAGGCACCATCATACTCCTGCATCCAGCCTTCTTCCATGTCCATTTCGTCGAGCGCGGAGACGGCGCGGAGCCATTCCGATTCGGTGATGCGGCGGGAAAGCAGTGTGTAACGCGAATCGGTCGCAGCGCGGTTGGTGGCGTAGTACTGCGCCATCAGCGAGACGGCGACGCGCTGGCTCAGATTTTCCCTGATCCATTCGAGCGATTCGCGGACGCCGGCGAGGTCGTTCGGCAAAACCAGCAACCGGACGACGAGGCCCCGCTTTAAGAGTCCGTCGTCGCCGAAGTGGAGACGGCTGCCTGTCTGCCGGTGCATCTCGCGGAGCGCGGCGCGCGCGTGCTCGGTGTAGCCT
>JACDEG010000511.1 GCA_013816505.1 Pyrinomonadaceae bacterium
GTTCGAAGTCAGAGAACTTGAGCACGTTGCGGAACATCGCTTCATACGGATCGTTGCTTCTCCAGCGCACGTCCAACTCAAGCACCTCTGCGTGACGCAACTCCGCGCCTTCGTCGGCGAGCAGTCGTGCGACCGACGCCGGACTTTCAATCGCGCCGTCGCCGAACTGCTCGCGCACCACCGCCGCAATCGTCTCCAACTCTTTCGCGCCGACCGACTCGCAGTCCAGGTGCTCCCACACCTCAATCATCAAATCGCGTTTGGTGCGCGCCTTCCATTCGCCTTGCTTCATAGAGAAATGTCGGTTGATGTGTCAGGTTGCGCTTATTTCCTAGCTTCTCGCCTGAGTGTAGAAGTTCAGATACTTGAGCATCAACCCGGATAATCATGCAGCCAGTACAGGATGATCGAGTCTGCGCGCGGCATATTGAAGCGCGGCTTGTAAATCTTCCATTTCAAGATCAGGCATCTCTTCGAGTATTTGTTCGGCGGTTAAGCCTGCGGCATAAAGGTCAAGCACATCAATCACTCGTATCCTCATGCCACGGATGCACGGACGCCCTCCGCATTGTTCAGGGTTGACAGTAATACGCTCCATTAAATTCGACATTCCCCTCTCCATATGGTTGCCAGACCAATCGCTGCAAGACTAACATAGTGAGCCTATCATCCTGCCTCACGGGAATTGACTGACCGACCCGTAATGAGCGAGCAGATCAAGATACGCCCATACCTCGATCATCAAATCGTGTTTGGTGCGCGACTTCCATTTACGTTTCTTCATTTCGCCGACAGCTTACGATGCGTCATCCGTCTCATCAAGCATCCGGCGCTGGTGGGCTACTCTTGAAGGACGCGGCGCAGCACAGACGATACCGGCTAAGGAAGCGAATGCGGATTGAGGATCACATAATTCTCTCGATGATTGAAATAGATTGAACGAAAAAGACTCGTCGGCAGTAAGCCGTCCTCCGTACGGTCTTCGACACCGACGCCGTTCTTCATTAAAGCGGCCGGCAGATTAAAGAATCTTTCGTCGCCAATCCGTAAGAGTCTGAGACGAACTGCCCGCGCCATCCGGCTGCCGCCACTGCCCGAGGCTTTGAGCCAATCGCCACTGAGGGCTTCGGCAGCAAATGCAAACTCTCGTGAGTGCTTGTCGAAAAGGACAACACCCGTCGCCGCCGAATCGAGAACGAGCATCACGGACTCGTCCGGTGTCGCGGCAACGCGTGCGCGGATGGTCAACAGTCCCTGCTGTTGCTCGACCGGATGCCGCGCGCCGCTGTAAGGTGCGCGACTGTAAAGATGGTCACGCTCGTCTTCAAAGACGAGTCGCCGGTCGCGGTAATCAAGAAGATAATTGAATCGCGACAGGAAGTTCTGCCCCAGCACTCCGCAGACGGGCACGCCCAGCCGCCGAAGTTCATGCAACTCTTCGATCAAACACTCGATGTGCTCTAACGACTTCGCGCCGAGCGTCAGACTGTCGAGGCTGGCGAGCGGCACAACCTGCAAGCCAGCGACGGTAATCAAAGAGACGCGCTTCGTCGGTCTCAGCCTGAGCCGCGCGGCCATTTCAGGCGTGACCAGTGTCGAATCGGTTCCCGTGTCGAGCAGAAAGTCGAACGGCCCATCACCATTGACGAATACCGGAACGACAATCAAATGATATCGCACCAGTCGGAACGGCAGATCGGCGGCGCGAACAATGTGGCAAGAGAGCGCGTAAAAGATCAACAACAGGCCGGGCGCGACGATCAAGTTTCGTCGTACGTTTCGCTTCCGCATCATCACCTCCAAACTGAATTGTCCGGAGGGACTTTAGCGAGCGACGCCTTTTACGGTATTGATGCTTGGGTGATGTTTCGGCGTGTTTTAATGATGGACTTATGATGAACGACAAAACGTCTGTGTTTCAATTCGACGACGTGCTGATCGAACCGCACTCCTTCAAGGTGTGGAAGGCGGGACGGCCCGTGCTGATCGAGCCGAAGGCGTTCGAGGTGCTGCTCTACCTGATCCGAAATCGTGGACGGTTAATCAAAAAAAGTGAACTCCTTGATGCCGTCTGGAAAGGAACTTTCGTCACAGAGAACGCGCTGACGCGTGAGATTGCCCAATTGCGCAAGGCCCTCGGCGAGGAAGCAAGAAACGCGAAGTACATCGAGACGGTGCCGACACGCGGCTATCGCTTCATTGCCGAAGTCGAAGACAATGATAAGACGGAAGAGGTGACCGCGCGAACACGAGGCGAAAACGCGGACGAGAACACAGATCACGGAAGGGTGTTGCAGACTCCGGCCCTTTCAGCAGCCATCATCGCTCCGGCGAAAGCCGCCACGATGCGAAATGGGTTCCGACGTTCCGCGCCGTCACGCATCACAATTCTGGTGAGCGCGCTCGGCCTCGCCTGCGTCATAGTGATTAGCTGGTGGGGTGTTCTGAGCAAGTCTACAAATGATGAAGCAACCGGCATCCGAAGTTTGACGCAGATCACTGCTTCGACCGAACTTGATTTTTACCCTTCGCTCTCACCCGACGGAAGCTACGTAGCGTACAGCTCGAATCGGAGCGGTAATTTTGAAATCTACGTCAGACAGCTCGCACCCGGCGGCCGGGAGATTCCGATTACCTCTGACGGAAAACAGAATTTCCAACCCGCGTGGTCTCCTGATGGTCAACTCATCGCCTACTACTCGAAAGAGCGTGGCGGCATCTGGGCTGTGCCGGCTCTCGGCGGCGTCGCACGGAAACTGACGGAGTTCGGCTCAAGACCGGCATGGTCACGCGACGGAGAACGCATCGCTTTCCAATCGGCGGCGCTGACCGAAGTCGCCGGAGCAGCCTCCGGCGCGCTTCCTCCTTCGACCATCTGGGTGGTGCCGGTGCGCGGTGGAACGGTAAAGCAAATCACGCAAGCCGGGACGCCTTCGGGCGGTCATGGGTCGCCACTGTGGTCGCCGGACGGGAAGCGGCTCGTCTTCTTTGTTAACGACATTTCTCTTTCGGAAATTTGGTCGGCCTCGGCAGAGGGCGGCGATTTACGGCGGTTAACGCCGAAGCGTCAGCCCTTCAGCGACATCGTGTATTCGCCGGATGGGAAGTACGCTTACGGCGCCGGAATCAGCGGTGCGTCTTACGGATTGTGGCTAGTGCCGGTTTCGCCAATGGACGGCGCACCGACCGGCGCGCCGGTTAAGGTCGAGGGGACGGGCGCGACACCGATCAGGCATCTCAGTATTTCCGGGGACGGGAAAAAGATTTCCTACAGCACGCTTTCCATGACCAGCGACATCTGGACGGTTCCGCTGCTACAAGCGTCCGGTGAAGCCGCGGGCACGCCGTCGCCGCTCCTTGAAGATACGAGCCGCCGGAAGACGAATCCGTCTTTTTCACCCGATGGGCGAAAGATTGCCTTCGGCATGTGGCGTTTGGGCGTGCCGATTAGCGCGTGGCTGATGGATGCGGACGGACGGAATCTAGTTGAACTGACAGCTGACCCGGCGGATAGTTCCCTGCCGGGGTGGCTGCCGGGCAGCGACCAGATAGCCTTCGTCTCCAACCGTCAGGGGCGATTGCAGTTCTGGTCTAAGAATCTTACAACCAACTCAGAGCAACCGCTCTTCGAACTCCGCGAAGGCATGGACTTGCCGCGCCTCTCACCCGATGGGAAGCAGATCGCCTTCAACTCCCGGACAGAGGGCGGCACGATCAACGTCTGGACGGCGGCCCTTGCCGGCGGAGAACCCAGACAACTGACGTTCGACCACGAGCTGATGGGATTCCCCAGTTGGTCACCCGACGGAAAGTTCATTGCCTTGGAAGTTAAGCGCGGCGATGACACGCACATTGCTGTCATTCCGAGTGGCGGCGGGACGCCGACGCAGTTAACTTTCGATCCCGGCCAGAGTTGGCCGCACAGTTGGTCGCCCGACAAAGAGAAGATCGCTTTCGCCGGATTCCGCAACGGCTTCTGGAACATCTGGTGGGTTTCGCTCGCTGACGGGTCGCAAAAACAACTCACGAATTTTTCCAAAACAAACACTTACGTCCGCTACCCTGCATGGTCGCCGCGCGACGACCGGATCGTCTTCGAGTACGCCGAAACGAAGGGCAATATCTGGTTGATAGAGATGAAGTAGCCATATCTTAGCTTCGGCTTCAAGCTGTCGTCAGCCGTGAGGATGATTTGACACGTCTCGCGGGCGGTGCGCTACAATCTTCTCTCATTTCCTTTCACCCCAAGGCTCACGTAATGGCAACCATCGAAGAGATGCTCCGTGCGCTCCGAAAACACTTCGGCTTCGCGGATTTTCGCGAGGGCCAACGCGAAGTCGTGCGCGCGATTTTGGAAGGCCACGACACCGTGGTGGTGATGCCGACAGGCGGCGGAAAATCCCTCTGTTATCAATTGCCGGCGATGATGATGGAGGGCGCGACGCTCGTCGTTTCGCCTCTGATTGCGTTGATGAAAGATCAGGTGGACGCGCTCCGCGCGCGCAGACTGCCCGCGACATTCATCAACAGCTCGATTGATTTCGATGAGCAGAAGGCGCGCATCAACGGCGTCCGGCGCGGCGACTATAAGATGATCTATGTCGCGCCGGAGCGGTTCCGCAG
>JACDEG010000512.1 GCA_013816505.1 Pyrinomonadaceae bacterium
GCCGAGTTCGGTATAACTTTGATCGCTCTGCAACACATGATAGATGATCACCAACAACGAGTGGGCCACCGCCACCAAGGCCTTCTTTCTGCCCAGCCGCTTGACCAACCGCTGGTACTGGCTGCTCAGGTAGCAGTTTTTCTTCCGCGTCGCGCCCCACGCCGCTTGCACCAGTGCCGCGCGCACGTAAGTGTTGCCTTTGCGCGTGCGCCCAGAGAGGCGCTTGCCCCCGCTCGCTGTGTTGCCCGGACACAGCCCGGCCCAACTCGCCAGGTGCGCGTCGCTCTCGAAGACGTCCCCCATCTGCACCCCGATCTCGGCCACCACCACCTCAGCCACGCGCGGCCCGATCCCAGCGATGGTGTCGAGCAACTCGCGGCACCGGGCCAGCTTAGGGCGCGCGCGCAGATACTGGTCGATCTCGCGCGTGACGCGCTCATCGGCCCGCTCCAACTCCTCCCACCGCGTGAGCAACTCGCCGAGCACGAAACGCTGGTTGACCGTCAAGCGCCCGTCGAGCGCGCGTTGCAACTCAAGACTCTTCTCCCTGAGTCGGCCCTGCGCCAGTGCCGCCAGGGTGACCGGGTCGGTCTCACCCCGTGCCAAAGCCCACAGCATCTGGCGCCCGCTCGTGCCCAACGCATCGCTGGCGACCTGCGAGAGCTTGATGTTGCCACTCTCGATGAGCTTCTGAATGCGGTTGGCGACCGCACTCTGCTCGCGCACCAAAGTCTCGCGATAGCGCGTCAACTCGCGCAACTCGCGAATCTCTGGCGGCGGAATGAAACTCGGTCACAGCAAGCCGTGGCGCAACAAGTCGGCCAGCCACTGCGCGTCTTTGACATCGGTCTTTCTGCCACGCAATGCCCGCGCATGTTCCGGATTGACCAGCATCACGCGGACGGCGTCTGCCAGCATGTTGAAGACCGGCTTCCAGTAGACGCCCGTCGATTCCATCGCCACCTGCGTGCAGTGGGCGGCCTGAAGCCAGTCGCGCAACCGCAACAAATCAGCCGTCATCGTCGAGAAGGTACGGAGTTGCGGCTCGCCGTCGGCCCCAACCACACACGCCACCAACATCTTGGCGTGGACATCGATCCCACAACAGATTTCGTGAACGACGTTCATGGGTGCTCCTTTCCTCCAGCGGGGAGAGCCTCCACAGGAAAGATTCTGCTCTGCGAGTTCGCGCGCGTGCGTGACCTCATTCGGTGGTGCCTCGGCAAGGCTCTCGGATCAAACTCTGTGGCGGGCTCGGCGAGCAGTCACCGGCACCAATCACAACCGATCTCCATTCGACGCTGGTTGGAGCAGAGCTTACTATGTAAGACTACTTTTCATGTTCGGTGGAGGACCGCCGGCCCATGATTAACTCTGTGTTAAATCCGTGTCCCATTCTCATTTGCTCTGAGTTAGTCTCACGCGAAAGCGGTGTGCAACTTTGAGGAACCCGGTCCCAACTTTAGCGCGTGGCCGAAGCGGCGCTTGAGGAGTTCTTCACACCGCGGGTCTGACCGGAGGTTTTCGTAACGCGGATCGAATTTCAAATCCATCGGTTCGGATGTCCACCGCGGGGCTTGTTCCTCAAGCACTCTGAGCGCCCGGTCGCGTTCGCCGAGCGCATCGTAAACGAGCGCTTTATCAAGCAGCCCCTCGCCTTCCGGGATGTTTAACTTATCAACTTCCGAGAGCACACGCCGCGCTTCTTCCCTGCGCCCCGCGAGGGCGTAGACATGGGCGAGCGAGAGCAGCACCGCCGCGACCGGCTCATCTTTCTCCAACTCACGACACCTCCTAAACAGTGCGGCGGCCTCGTCGTACATCCCCTTCTGCACCATCGCGCGTCCGAGGATGAAGAACATCCGCGGGTTGTCCGGTTCCACTTCGAGCGCCTTCCGACTGTACTCCGCCGCCTCGTCGTAGCGCCGCAGGAAATAGAGCACCATCGCGTGGTTGCCGTTGATGACCGGGGCGAGCGGGTCAAGCTCCAGCGCCCGCTTACTCTCGACACTGGCTTCGTCTAATCGTCCGCGATGAATCAGGAATTGAGAGTATCGATGATGGGCGGTCGCGGACTTCGGGTTCAGTATGAGCGCCTGCTTGTACTCGCTCTCGGCGCCGGCCATGTCCCATTCCTGGTCGGCCTTGATCAGCGCCAGCGCGACGTGCGCCTCGGCGATTTTGTCGTCGAGTTGGAGCGACTTGGCCGCCGCCGCTTTGGCTTTCTGAAACGCTTCCGCCGGCGGAGCGATGCCGGTGTAGTGGTATACCCCGACGAGCGCGTAAGAGTCGGCCAGCCCGGCGTAGGCGAGCGCGTAATTCGGATCAAGTCTGGTCGCCTGCTCGAAATACTCGATGCCCCGCCGGAGTCCCTCCTCCGTTCGCTTGTTCCAAAAGTAAATCCCCCGCACGTAAGCCTGATACGCCTCGACGCTGTCGGTGTAACGCTTCGCGAGTTGCTTCTTTTCCTCGCTCGTCAGCTTTAGTTTGAGCGCCTGTGCGACTTGTTCGGAGATTGCGTCCTGCACCGCGAAGATGCCGGTGAAGCGCTCGTCGAATCGCTCCGCCCATAATGACCGTCCGTCCGCGACGTTGATGAGCTGCACGGTGACGCGCACGCTATCGCCGGAACGTTGCACCGTCCCGCTGAGCACGGCTTCAACGCCCAATTCAATGCCCGCCGTCAACGGGTCGTAAGACTGATCGGTGTATTTGAAGATCGCGCTCGTCGGTCGGATGGCGAACTGATTCAGCGTGCTAAGTTTCGTGATCGTCGCGTCAGTCATTCCAAGGCCGAGATGCACGTCGTTGTTGCTCTCCGCACCGAGCGTCTTGAAGGGCAGCACCGCAATTGATTTCGTTCGCCCAACCCCCGCCGCCACCACACGGCTTTTCTCACGCGACATCCACATGTAAGAGCCAGCCGCGGCGGTGACAACGATTAAGATTACGAACAGGACGGCGGCACGGTGATCTAACATTCGGGGGCGGCGGGCGGCGGGCAACGAAGGCGAGAGGCTGGCATTCACTTCGGGGGGCGGCGGTTCTTCTTCAGGACGGGGCGATTCCTGTTCCACTTCCTCGACGACGATTCGCCCCCGCGTGCGCTGGTGCAGGACGAGGCTCGCGTCGTTGGCTTGTACATCATTGGCTTGCACCTCGCGCACGTCGGCGACGAAGCGGTAACCATGGCGCGGCACCGTCTCGATGAATGTGTGATCCTTCGCCCCGCCGCCCAGCACCTTTCTCAGCACATGGATGTTGTTGCTGAGGTTGCTCTCTTCGACGAAGCTGTCCGACCACACCTCTCTCAACAATTCCTCTTTTTCGACCAGACGTCCACTTCTTTGGACGAGCACCGCTAACAAGTCGAAAGCCTTCGGCGTCAGCGACACCGGCTCTTCACTTCTGAAGAGCAACCGCTCGGCAACGTCCAAACGGAACGTCCCGAACTCGTATAAGCGCCGGGGTTGAGTGTCCATGATGGCTGTAAGAACTTTCAGAGAAATTTATAAAAGTTTTACTGATTAATTCTCAGGACATTCGATGCTCGCGTGGAGTATTTCATCTCTCGTCAAACGCGCGCGAGTTGTAAAAAGTTTCTGGCGGAGTGCGCTCGTTTATCGCGACGCGCACGCTCATCCGAGATATCGGAAGGATGCGCCTGAAAGCGACGGAATTATGGACATGATCGCGCTGCATCACTCGGATTGGCCACACGATGAGACGAAGGACTGAAATATTTTTTGAGGTGGAAGAGATGGTGACCGCTCGGTGGAAGAGTCCGGTCGTCGTCGCGTGGTGTGACGGCTGCGCGAAGAGTGTGGTGATGGCGACGCCCGACGAAGCGGCGCTGCTCGCGCGCCTCACCACCCGCGCCGTCTTCCGTTTGATTGAAGCCGGACTCGTACATTACGCGGAAAGCCGGGAAGGGTCGGTGCGAATCTGCCTCGACTCACTGCCGGTGCGTTAGGGCAACGTGCGCGCGCCGCGTCGCTCATAAGGATTCAACAACTCAAACGTGACAGGTGACAGGTGACAAGAAAGAGTTGAGGCCCATGAGTTTTTCCGAGCGGAGCCAAAGTGTTTTGGTCAAGCTGCTGGCTGACAGGACGAGTGCTGTGCGGCACAGCATGCAAACTTTCCTGTCACCTATCACGATTTACCTGTCACGGCTGAGTAAATAAGGAGATTTGTCATGATAAAAATTAGAGAGGCCCACACTTCGCACAGCTTCAATCCCGGCAGCCGGCAGAACGCGCTCGCGCTGCAACTCAAAATCAAACTACTGAACGATCTGGCGTCAACTTTCCTGGAAGAGATTCAGGAATTGGACAAGCGACGCGAACCGGATCACGGACGCGACTTCGACTTTTACGAAGAGGTGCGCCAGTACGAGATTGACTTGATTGAGTTCGCGATGAGGTACGCGGGCGGCTATCAGGTTGAGGCGGCGCGCGTGCTTGGGCTGAACCAGACCACACTCAGTTCCAAGATCAAACACTACGGGATTCCAGTGAAGAACCGACCGGCATCCCTGACCGGCGGCGAGGCGTCGTCTCGCGAGTCCGCCGCACAGTAAGCAGGTAACAGTAAACAGTTTTCAGTTT
>JACDEG010000513.1 GCA_013816505.1 Pyrinomonadaceae bacterium
GTTCAAGATCGGCGGCAAATATGTGCCGCCACCGCCCAATATGCCGTCGCCCGTCAAGTGGGGCGACGAGGAGACCGTGCGCGAACGACTGCGTGATGGAGTTGCGGATTTACAATTGATGCGGCGGAAGAGTCTGTTCAAATATCCATTTCCGCCTGCTGAGGTTGTTGAGTTCTTCCGCACATATTACGGTCCGACGCAACGCGCGTTTGATGCGCTCGACACCGACGGGCAAGCTGCGTTACGAAACGACTTGGAGCGGCTGTGGGCGGAGCATAATCAAGCCACAGACAACACGACGCATGTTGAAGGAGAGTACCTCGAAGTTATCGCAGCAAGAAGCTGAAGGTCGATAACATTTCTTGGGTCAGCCGCCGCCCAATAAGTTATTCCACCTGACCGCCCGATAGCATGTCTCTCAAGATGCCTCCTTGCGGCGAAGGTTGAATGCTGTTCGCGGGCGGCAGGTGAATTCCAGCTTCGGCTGCTCAATAGCAAGGCATCAAGATGTGTGTTCTAAGCCAACTGTTTACGAACAACCGCGCGTGGGCTGCCGAGATGACCCGGCAGGACCCCAACTTCTTTAAGCGCTTGTCGCATCAGCAGACACCGCAATATCTCTGGATCGGGTGCTCCGATAGCCGAGTGCCGGCAAACCAAATCGTGGGCCTGCTGCCCGGAGAGATGTTCGTCCACCGCAACGTCGCTAACGTGGTGATCCACACCGACCTGAACTGCCTCTCGACCATCCAATTCGCGGTCGATGTCCTTCGGGTAGACCACATCATCGTCTGCGGGCACTACGGCTGTGGTGGGGTGCTGGCCGCTCTGCGTGACGACAAGTTAGGGCTGGTCAACAACTGGCTGCGCCATGTCCAGGACGTGCGCAGGAAGCACAATGCGCAACTCGACGTGTTGGAAACCGAGGCGCACCAGCACAACCGCCTGTGCGAATTGAACGTAATCGAGCAGGTAATGAACGTTAGCCAGACTACCGTTGTGCGGGACGCCTGGGCGCGGGGCCAGGCGCTGGCGGTGCATGGTTGGGTGTATGACCTTCGGGATGGGTTGCTGCGGGACCTCAATACTTGCGTCAGCGCTGAGGCGGAACTTCCCGCGAGTCCTGAACACTCTAGTTAACACAGAGGGCACGGAGGTCACAGGAGAAGTCACAGAAGTCAGAGCATACTTCTGTGCCCGCTGTGTTAATGATGTATCTGTCTCTAACCCCTGGGCACCAATAAAAGCTGTGGTTGACCCGGCGGGGCTTAAACCCGCACCTCGCGGCTTAAAAGGCCGCCGCTCTGTCACTCGAGCTCCGGGTCAACATAGATTGGCTGGCAGGGTCGGAGTCGAACCGACATCCTTTCGATTAACAATCGAACGCTTTGCCAATTAAGCTACCTGCCAGTAAGTCACATCACACACAACGACACCACTCGGAAGGCGGGGAAGCACGGAGAAACTCAGAACGTGGAATGCAGCAACGATGAAGGAAAGCAGATGCTTTTCATGCATCGTTGCTGCATTTTGCGTTCGTCCTTCCTCCGCGCCTCTGTCTGGGTGGTAGGAACTTGCGGTATGCGTTATCAAAGTTGATTGCGGAGGCGAAATTCGAACTCGCGACTTCTGGCTTATGAGGCCAGCGCTCTGGTCCACCTGAGCTACTCCGCATCGATAGAAGTCTTGATGAGCCTGGCAGGATTCGAACCTGCGACCCTCTGCTTAGAAGGCAGATGCTCTTTGTTCCGTCTGAGCTACAGGCCCGTGCGAATGTTGAAAGAATGTTGGAGGCGGCGGAGAGATTCGAACTCTCAACCTGCTGTTTACGAAACAGCCGCTCTCGCCGGTTAGAGCTACGCCGCCTGATGATGATGTGGACGGGGCGCGGGGCTTTGAAGGCCTCCAACTCTCCACAGTCCCACGCGAGTCGCGTCCTTGCGGGGATCGAGACACGCCCCGAAAACTTTGGATTGCCGATGTAGTTGATGACGAAGTTGCTGGTGGTCGGAGTTGGTATCGCACCAACCTCTCGGGCTCTTCAGACCCGCGCTAATCGTGTCTCAGCTATCCGACCGAAGGGAAGAGGAAGTGTTATTTGATTGGTGAGTGTAGCGGGGGCGAGCGCGTCGCCCGCCCCGTCTCGGTTTACGCGGTGCGTGCCTGGCCGTCGGATGACGCAGCCTCTGGAGTATCGAGGAAAAGGTATTTGCGCCATTCCGGTCGCGCCTCGGCGTAGTGGCAGAGCACGACTCGCTCCAACTTCACGCGCAACGCGGATTGTGTGGTGAGGAGCGGCATCCGCGCCTCTTCCGGCGTGCGGTTAGCCTTGCGATTGTTGCACGCGAGGCAGGATGTGACGATGTTGACTGGCGAGTTATCGCCGCCGCGCGAGCGCGGGTGAATGTGGTCGAGCGTCAATTCGCGCAGTTGCTTCTTATCGCCACAGTACTGACAGCGGTATTTGTCACGGATGTAAATCCGCAGCCGCTTCATCCCTGACGCCTCGCGGCGACGGCGGACGTTGATGTATGTGCGGCGGCGAATCACGGACGGCACTGGGTATGCGTCGCGCGGCGTGCGCAGGACGCGGTCGCCATCCCACTCCTCGACCGTCACGCTGTTCTTCAGCGTCATGATGACCGCGCGCGCGACGCTGACGGTGCCGAGCGGCTCGTAAGTTTGATTCAACAATAAGACTCGTCCATGCACAAGTGTCATCACACCCGGCACCTCCTTTCCTATAAGAATCGCCTGAATGGGCGGTAAAGGTCAAAAGAAAATTGAAGCATCCGGCGGGAGTCGAACCCGCGAGACGAACTTGGAAGGCTCGCATGTTTCCGGCTACATCACTCTCGCTTTGATTGGTTGGAACCCCCGGTAGGAATCTAACCCACAACCCGCACGTTCGAAGCGTGCCGCTTTATACATTAAGCTACGGGGGCAAAGAAATCCGAAGCATACTCCGAAAGAATTGGTGCGTCAGGTGAGGCTCGAACTCACACATCCCCTGCTTAAGAGGCAGGTGCTTTAGCCGATTTAGCTACTGACGCGGGCGAGTTGGCGGAGTTGACGAGATTCGAACTCGCATAATCCTGATCGACAATCAGGTGCTCTGGCCTTTGAGCTACAACTCCAATGCTTTTGGTAAATGGTCAGGAGGAGAAGACAAAGCTTAGGTGCGGGCGATGTCAACCCTCCTCTTAAATCGGCGCGACGGCGCGGAGGACTTTACTCCTTAGACTTTCGCGGCGGTCGCGGGCGCTCGTTGCGCGAATCAATCTCGATCTCGATTGCGTCACGGACGGCGTTGACGACTTCCGCGATGCGGTTGATTTTCGACAGGCTGTTGGCGCGGTCATGTGCGTTGCCCATCTTAAAATCGAATGAGACGCGGCGGTAACAGTCGCCGAGATTCAGTTCGATCTCTCCCCAGTTCCAGGATTGTTCCGTATCGTCATCGGGGATGTCGCGCGTGTCTTCGACGACGCCGACGATGAAGGCCGGATATTCCGGATCGCGGTTGAGAAACTGGCGGCGGCGGACGTGGTACTTTGTCCGCCTGTTTTGGCGAGCCATGGCATTTTCCTTTCTAAGCTGTCCGGGACAGCGGTGATTCAAATCATGTGTGGCACCTCCTTCGTCGCTTGGTAAGTATTCGGCATTCGTTCCTCCTTCTTTGTTTGAGATGATGGGTTGGCCGGCGGGATTTGAACCCGCACGATGCTGCGTTCACAGCGCAGTGCTCTGGCCGGTTGAGCTACGGGTTCATGAGAAAGGATGAAGGCGGAAGGATGAAGGATGATACAAAACATCATAATTCTTATTCATCCCTCACCCCTCATCCCTCATCCTTTGCTTTTGTGGTGCCTTTGCCGCTCGGCCACGCATGCAAAAATAAATTCGTTATGCTACAAAACAGGAGAGGGCAGAGAGATGGCGAACTGTAGACACACTACGGCGCGCACTTCTCCTAAAGGACGACGTAACCGCTGGACTCTCGCAAAGCACACGGTCAGTCATCCGTGAAGGCATCCCCTGCCCTCATCCTTTCACACAAGGTACTTCAGTTTTCAAACAACAAAAAAAGAGCGGGCTTAAAGCTTCTCAAGGGAAGCCGCCCGCTCCGACAATTCTGCAAATTTTACTTTGAGATTTGGGGAGCGGGAAGCCGCTCCCGCTAAACTACGTCTGCAATTGACGGTCTTCGCGAATCCCTAAAGATTCCGGTGCTGTCAATCTATGTTTGAGCACGCCGCCAAGAGATTGATTGGATCGTATCGAACTCAGACAATAGACAGACCACGCCGCGCTAAGGGTGCCGACCGTAAACGACCGCCGGGTCGTTCGGCTGGCGCCGCGCATTTGAAGTTTGTTTGTCAGGTTCGTCAACATTGAAATTTTCCAGTCTCGACTTTTACGCGCGCACTGCAACTGCGAAAGCGCGAGCGGGCATGTATAGAGTAAGACCGCGTCACCTGTCAAGAACTTTTTACGACACCGTGTAATCGGTCAGTTACGTGAGCATAACGGCAAAAGAAGTTGAGTTAATCGTTTCTTCTATGTGGGAAGAAACAGATGCGATCAGTTTATCAAGCAACGAAG